>JAMPYA010000029.1 GCA_023700885.1 Flavobacteriaceae bacterium | reverse complement strand
CTCTCTATTTTCATCGCTCATCTTGTTAAAAAGGAAAGGTTCTGCGCCACTTTTATATTTTCCATGACGCACTACTTCCATCTTAACACCATATTTATCCTCAAAATCTTTGAAATACAACACTTCGGTGCTCAAACCTCTAAAATCTAACATTCCTAACGGATTGATAAAAACAGAATCAGAAACCGAACTGAGATAATAGTTTTTTTGTTCATAAAAATCTGCATAGGCCGAAACAAATTTTCCTGTCTCTTTAAATTCCATTAATTTTCTGCGAAGTGCTTGTGTTTGAGCCATTCCGGCGCTTAAAAAATTCATTTCGATACTAATTCCATCAATATTAGTATCTGTTTTTGCATTATCAATAGCGTTTAATACTTGGTCAAAACTGATATATTTTCCGTCCATTTCCAATAACATTCCTAATGGGGATTCATCTTTCGGAGCATAATCTTTTAATATTTTATCATCAAAAGATAATTTTAAAACCGATTGGCTTTTTACAGTAATAACTTCATCAGTTTCAATAGCTGAAGCCAACAATATCAATAAAAAAAATACAATTCCGAATGCTATAAAAACACCTATAATAGTTGATAAAATATTTTTCAAAAAATTCATGTGAAAATTGTTTATAAAATGCTACACAAATATACAGTATTAAAGATAACATTTATTTTCTTTGTAAATATCTATTATGAACAACGTAAAAACAATTTATTTATCCTTGGGAAGCAATCAGGGTAATCGTTTGGAAAATCTCCAAAAGGCTATCAACTTGATTGGCATGCGTATAGGAAAAGTTGAAAATATTTCGGCTACTTATAAAACGGATTCTTGGGGTTTTGTAGGCGATTATTTTTTAAATATTTGTGTATCGTTAACGGCTAGTTTCAAGCCTGAATTGCTGATAAAAGAAGTGTTGAAAATTGAAAACTTAGTAGGGAGAATAAGACCTTTACACGGCAGATTTGCTTCTAGAGTTATTGATATCGATATTTTATTAATTGGTAATGAGGTTATTAACACTAAAGATTTAGTAGTTCCGCATCCAAAAATGTTAGACCGAAAATTTGTGTTGGAACCATTAGCCGAAATTGCACCCAATTGCATTCATCCGGTTGCTAAAAAATCGATAACTGAATGTATAAATGATTGTACAGATGTTACTTTGGTTGAAAAAATAGATTTAAAATTAAATCGCCCAATTCCTTTGTATGAAAAGTATAATTACATTGCCATAGAAGGGAATATTGGAGCCGGAAAAACGTCTTTAGCCAACCAAATTGCACAAGATTTCAATGCAAAAATGGTGTTAGAACGTTTTGCTGACAATCCGTTTTTACCCAAATTTTACGATGATAATGAACGTTACGCATTCCCGTTAGAAATGAGTTTTTTGGCCGATCGTTATCAACAATTATCAGATGATTTAGCCCAATTTGATTTATTTAAAAATTTTATTGTATCAGATTATTACATCTTTAAATCACTCATATTTGCGCAGGTTACTTTGCAAACTGAAGAGTTTTTCTTGTATCGCAAAATATTTGATGTGATGTATAAAGAAATTTCTAAACCAGATTTATATATTTATCTTTATCAAAATACGGATCGATTGCTAGAAAACATCAAAAAACGCGGACGTGATTATGAGCAAAACATCAGTGGTAAATATTTAGATAAAATTCACAAAGGTTATGCCAGTTTTATACAATCAGAACAACAATTAAATACTATAATAATTGACGTTTCTGATATGGATTTTGTTAATAATAAAGATGATTACCAACGCATTTTAAGTATGTTATAACCTACTTTTTGGGTTTGTATCTAGATTTTTCAAACAATTCTTCAGGCGCTATTTTAATCATTTCATCTAAAGAAACTTCATTGTTCTTTAAGTATGAATCTACAATTTTCCAACCAATCCAAACACCAATTCTGCCAGGAGAATCTTGATCAGATTCTAAATAAAATTTTGAAAACGGAGCGTCAAAAACAAATCGGTGTAATAAGTCTATATCATAACTGTACAACATTTGGTTTTCCATGAAATATTGCCAAATTGAAAATTCGTTGCTTTCTACCCATAACATTTGTTCTGGAGTATAAGCCATTTTTAGATCTGACTTAGTTTCTGGCAAAAAAGCATTTACTAAACTCATTTTTTTGCCCTGATTGATCATCTGATTCAAAAAATTATTTCTTCCTAAATCTTTGAATGAATTATCTGCAATTGCATGAGCAACATCAACTATTAAATTTGATTTTTCATATCGATATGATAAATACGACGGAAATTCTTTATAAATTTCATGGTCTTTCCCAAGATACATATCCAAAGAAATCAGTAATAAACTATCTGCATAAATCACTTTTGATTCATAATCAATATCAGAAATTAAGGTGATTACTTTGGGTGATTTAAAATTGGGAAATTTACTTTTTATCGTTTTAAATAATTCTCCTAATTGTTTTTCTTCTGATTTAAAATCAGTAAAAACTTTCTGTACTTCTTGTTGTAAAAAAATTTCTTCTTGATTATTTGATTTATTAACCCAAACAGTATCAGGAACTTGAACTGGAAATAAAAATGGATACATTTTTTTCAATTCTTGAATTTCAGCATCAGATTTATGATAGAATAATTGATCAAAACGAACTGCTTTAACTGCTTCTTGTGCTGCTACAGATTCTAAAGAAACTTCTTTTTTACAAGATGTTATGAATATTAACGTAAAAAAAACTATGATTAATGGCCTCATTTTTATTTGTATATTTGTAACAAAAGTACTAAAAATAGTTAGTTATGAATTCTGATAAAATTGTAAATCATATCAGCAAATGGTTGTTAGCATATGCTAAAAACGCAAAAGTTAATGGATTTGTAATTGGAATTTCCGGCGGAATTGATTCTGCCGTAACTTCTACTTTATGTGCTTTAACAGGCTTACCTACATTATGTGTAGAAATGCCTATTCATCAAGCTGAAAGCCAGGTAAATCGCGGAAAAGAACACATCAATCAACTTAAAAGAAATTTTGCTAATGTTGATAGCACAAAAGTAGATTTAACCAATACTTTTGAATCCTTCAAAAATTTATTTCCAACAATAGCATCTGACAATGTAGAACTTCCATTGGCTAATTCTAGAGCGCGTTTGCGAATGACAACTTTATATTATTACGCCGGAACTCGCAATTATTTAGTGGTGGGAACCGGAAATAAAGTAGAAGATTTTGGCGTTGGTTTTTACACAAAATATGGTGATGGCGGAGTTGATGTGAGTCCGATTGCTGATTTGTTAAAATCTGAAGTTTTTGAACTAGGTCGTTTTTTAGGAGTTCCTCAATCAATTTTAGAGGCCAAACCTACCGATGGTTTATTTGGCGATAACAGAAGTGATGAAGATCAAATTGGAGCTTCATACGATGAATTAGAATGGGCAATGCAACAGTTAGCTGAAGGAAAAAATAGTACTGACTTTACTGTAAGAAATCGTGAAGTTTTTGAAATTTTTACACGTTTAAACAAAGCTAACCAACACAAAATGCAAGCAATTCCAATTTGTAAAGTGAGTGATGAAGTGAAATATTAAACTTCTCTACCAAGTTTGTCTGAAAGTAACATTTCTAAACCTTTGTATTTCATTATTAAATCCAAAGATTCATTATTATTTCCCTCGTTTAATGAAAAAGAATTTTTGAGTTCTGTAATTTTTTGATTTACTAAGTTTCTTCTAAAATTTAAAATACAGTCTGTAACTGACTTAACTACCTCATTTTTATCATCCTTCTCTTTTATTGATATATCTCTTTTTTCCCATTTTCCAATCAAATATCGCTCATCTTCCATCAAAATATTGGTTACTTCTTTAGCAATTTCAAGTTCTGAATGGTTTACTAAAGCATCACTATTTATGGTTTCATATTGTTGAAATAAATTAATAATTTCATAGTAAATTGCTCTGAAAAGTTCGTTTGTAAACTCAATTTCATCTGTCTGAAGTTGCAAAAATATTTCTTCGAAAACTGTATTTCTATGAATTACTTCTTGAGGTTTATATTTTCCATGTTCATCATGAGCATCAACCCAATCTATAAAGTCGAGTTCTTTATTACCATGTAACAATAATAATTTAATGATTTCACGTTCTAGAAATTGTAAAAACGTTTCTTGTGTTTCTTCTGCGCTTGGTGCTTTTAAAACCTTAAAAGATTTTTTTTCTGTTAATGATACTCCATGAAGTTCTTTTAACTCTTTTTTGTGTAACTGAGCTAATTCATTAAATAAAACTTCTTCAGAAATATGCATGAGTTGTGCACATTCTTGCACATAGATTTCTCGCTGGATATTATCCGAAATTTTAGCAATACTGTTAACTATATCACGAATTAAAGCTGCTTTTTTAACTGGATCATTTTTGGCATCTTCTAATAATAATGAAACTTTATAGTTGATAAAGTCTTTAGAGTTATTTTGCAAGTAGTCTTTTAATGCTTCAGATGAAACTTTTTTAGAAAAACTATCGGGGTCATCGCCATCAGGAAAAGTTAAAACTCTAACATTCATTCCTTCCTCTAAAATTAAATCAACACCTCTAATAGCTGCTTTTATTCCGGCAGAATCACCATCAAAAAGCACTGTAATATTATTGGTTAATCTACGAATTAAACGAATTTGCTCCGGAGTCAAAGCCGTTCCAGATGACGCCACCACATTTTCAATTCCGGCCTGATGTAAAGAAATTACATCTGTATAACCTTCTACCAAATAACAATTATCTTCTTTTACTATTTCCTTTTTGGCATGAAAAATACCGTATAAAATTTGGCTTTTATGATAGATTTCACTTTCAGGAGAATTGACATATTTGGCAATATTTTTATCAGCAGATAAAGTTCTTCCGCCAAAACCTAAAACACGACCACTCATAGAATGAATCGGGAACAATACACGACCTTTAAATCGATCAAATTGTTTGCCTTCTTTTACAATAGTTAATCCTGTTTTATCTAAATAATCAAGTTCATAACCTTTTGCTAATGCTTCTTTGGTAAAGGCATCCCACTCATCCAAACAATAACCCAGCTGAAATTTTTTAATAATGTCTTCTCTATAACCGCGTTCTTGAAAGTAAGACAAGCCAATTGCTGTACCTTTTGGGTGATTTAATAAAATATCCTGAAAATAAAGATTTGCAAATTCTGAAACCACAAACAAACTTTCTCGTTCATTATTTTGCAATTGCTGTTCGGGCGATTCTTCAGTTTCTTCAATTTCTATATGGTATTTTTTTGCCAAAAACCGAATGGCTTCAGGATATGAAAAATGTTCATGCTCCATTAAAAAAGACAGTACATTTCCGCCTTTTCCGGAACTAAAATCTTTCCAAATCTGTTTTGCCGGAGAAACCATAAAAGATGGAGTGCGTTCATCAGAAAAAGGGCTCAATCCTTTATAGTTACTTCCAGATTTTTTTAATTGCACAAATTCACCTATAACCTCTTCTACTCGAGCGGTTTCAAAAACAAGGTCAATAGTGTGTTTGGAAATCATTTATAAATTCAGAATTTATTTAACAATTTAATTTAAGACGCAGCTCTAAGTTTTTTGAGAGTTGATTTAGTCAGTTTTCCTTCAGCATAAGATCTTGTTACATGTAACTTTTTCTCATCAGAACTAGGCAATTCATACATGGCATCGGTCAAAATTACTTCACATAATGAACGTAAACCACGAGCTCCTAATTTGTATTCGACTGCTTTATCAACAATAAAATCTAATGCTTTTTTATCGATGGTAAAATCAACTCCGTCAATTTTAAATAACTTAGTATATTGTTTGATAATGGAGTTTTTGGGTTCGGTTAAAATAGCTCGTAATGTTTTAGCATCTAGCGGATTCATATAACTCAACACCGGTAAACGACCAATAATTTCAGGTATCAATCCGAAAGCTCTTAAATCGGCAGGTACAATATATTGCAATAAATTATCTTGATCAATTCTATCTTCACTAATGGAGGCACTGTAACCAACAGCCTGCATATTTAGTCGTTTACTGATAATTTTATCCATTCCAGAAAAAGCGCCACCTGCCACAAATAAAATATCTTTAGTATCAACTTCAATAAATTTTTGCTCCGGATGCTTTCTTCCTCCTTTTGGTGGTACATTAACAACGGTTCCTTCTAACAATTTTAATAGGGCTTGTTGAACACCTTCACCTGAAACGTCTCTAGTAATTGACGGATTATCACCTTTTCGAGCAATTTTATCGATTTCATCTATAAATACGATTCCTTTTTCTGCCTTTTTTAAATCGTAATCTGCAGCTTGCAACAATCTAGTTAAAATACTTTCTACATCTTCTCCTACATAACCAGCTTGTGTTAAAACAGTTGCATCTACAATTGCAAACGGAACACTCAACATTTTAGCAATAGTTTTAGCCACTAAGGTTTTTCCGGTTCCGGTATCACCTACTAAAATAATGTTACTCTTTTCAATTTCTACTTCATTTTCATCATCGGATTTTTGGAAAATACGTTTGTAATGATTGTAAACAGCAACAGACATTGATTTTTTTGTTTCGTCTTGACCTATAATATATTGATCTAAAAATGCTTTTATTTCTTTAGGTTTTTTTAATTTGAAGTCTGGAACCAGCTGTTTAGAGGCAATTTCAGCCATTTCTTCCAAAACAATTCCATGTGCTTGTTCAATACATTTATCACAAATATGCGCAGTCTGACCCGCAATTAACAAATCAGTTTCTGCTTTTTTACGTCCACAAAACGAACATTCTAATCCTTCCTCTTTTTTCGCCATCTTTACGCTTTTATTTTTATTTTCTTGCTAATATTTCATCAATCATACCGTAAGACTTTGCTTCTTCAGCTTTCATCCAATAATCACGATCTGAATCATTATTTACTTTTTCTACTGTTTGTCCGCTATGTTTTGCAATAATTTGATATAATTCATCTTTTAATTTCATTATTTCACGAGCTGTAATTTCGATGTCACTTGCCTGACCTTGAGCGCCACCCAATGGCTGATGAATCATAATTCGAGAATGTGGTAAAGCAGAACGTTTACCTTTTTCGCCGGCGCACATTATAACTGCTGCCATGGATGCTGCCATTCCTGTACAAATGGTAGCTACATTTGGTTTGATAAATTGCATGGTATCGTAAATTCCTAAACCTGCATATACTCCACCTCCAGGTGAATTAATATAAATAGAAATGTCTTTAGAAGAATCTACACTCTCTAAAAACAACAATTGAGCCTGAATAATATTGGCTACATGATCATTGATAGCTGTTCCCATAAAAATAATTCTATCCATCATCAATCTAGAGAAAACATCCATTTGAGTAATGTTCATTTGACGCTCTTCCATGATATAGGGCGTCAAACTACTAACCAATTTATCATAATGCATACTGCTAATTCCGTGTTGCTTAGTAGCATATTGCTGAAATTCTTTACCGTAATCCATTTGGCTTATTTTTTAAATTTTAATTTGTAAAGATAAGAACTTTATATCATATGAAATAGCAAACCTATTTGAGTATATTTGTTCTATTATAAATCAAATTATGACACTTTTACTTATATATTTATTTTTAGCTCTTGGTATTTCATTTTTATGTTCTATAGCTGAAGCTGTACTATTAACCGTTTCTATTTCTTTTGTAAAAACAAAGGAAAGAGAAGGTTTTAAAACGGCTAAAAAGTTAAAACAAATGAAAACGGAAATTGATAGACCTCTATCTGCTATATTATCTTTAAATACAATCGCACACACTATAGGTGCTGCTGGAGTTGGTGCACAAGCTGTAGCTATTTTTGGAGATGTATATTTTGGTATTATTTCAAGTGTTTTAACTTTATTAATACTTGTTTTTTCTGAAATATTACCCAAAACTATTGGAGCTATATATTGGAGAGAATTAGCTTTTCCAGCAACAAAGGTTATTGCTATTATGATTGTTATTTCCTATCCATTGGTAATTTTATCAGAATTCATCACAAAGATTATTTCTAAAAATAAAATGGTTCACACGGTAAGTAGAGAGGAAATTTCTGCATTAACTCATATCGGAACAGAAGAAGGTATTTTTAACAAGCAAGAAGGTGAGATTATTCATAATTTGATGAGACTAAAATCTATCAAAATAAATGATGTTATGACTCCAAGAACAGTGGTTTTAGCTGCTTCGGAAGATATGACTTTAAAAGAATTTTTTTCTAACAAAGAGTTTATGGTTTACTCTCGTATCCCTATTTATGCCTATCAAAAAGATCATGTTACTGGTTATATTTTAAAATATGATGTATTAGAAAAGTTGGCTATGGACGAAGGTCATCTAAAATTAAAAGATGTGAAACGATCCATTTTGGTTTGTTATGAAAATTTTACGCTGCCAAAACTTTTTGAATTATTACTAACACAAAAAGAACATATTGCATTAATTGTTGATGAATACGGCGGAATGGAAGGTATAGCAACGATGGAAGATATTATTGAAACGCTTTTAGGATTAGAAATTACCGATGAAAAAGATGATCAAATCGATTTACAAGCGTTGGCCAGAGAAAAATGGAAAATCCGTGCTAAAAAATTAAACATCAAAATAGAAGATGATCCAAAAAAACCTGATTTTACTGATTAAATTAACACTTAAAAATAAAAAACCTCTCATGCTGTTGCGTGAGAGGTTAACTTGAAATTATTGAAATTTGGATTACAATACTATTTATAAACCTCTTTTACAAAATCATCATAAGAAACTTTTTTAGTTTTTAACTTTAAGTTTTCTTTAAAGAAATCTAATAATTTTGTACTCATCATTTGAGCCGACAGTCTTTTACGCTCTTCTTCATTGGTTAACACTTTGTAAGCAATTTCATCCATTTCCTTTTCTGATGGATTCATTTGTCCGTATTGTGCCATTTGTGCTTTAATTAACTCTATGGTGAAATTTTTTAAATCATCAAAAGAAACTTGAATTTTGTTGTCTGTAATTAATTTACCTTCAATCAATTGGTAACGCAATCCTTTTTCTGAACGATCGTATTCAGCAGTTGCCTCTTCCGTTGTCATTGGTTTTTCACCTGCAGTTTCTAACCATTTAATTAAAAATTCTTTGGGCAAATCAAATTTTGTGTTGGCAATTAAAAACTCGGTAACATCATTTAACAATTGTTGATCAGCATGTGATGTAAACTGTAATTCTGCATCTTTTTTAATTCTTGCTTTTAATTCATCTGCCGAAGAAATCGTTCCTTCGCCAAACATTTTATCAAACAATTCTTGGTTTAATTCTGCCTTTTCTAATTTTGTTATGGTTTCAATTGTTAAAGTTACATCGATGTCTAAACCGTGAACTTCTTCATGTTTTACACCTAAAACATATCCTAATTTATGCTCATCTTCAAAAAGACCTTTTGTTTTAAGCTCGACTACATCACCAACTTTATTGCCTAAAAACTTTTTAAGATTTACTTTTCCCTTAATATCACTCATGTTGATAGTAGATGTTTTTTCAATCTCTTTTTCAACATTTACAAACTTTCCGGTTACAGTTGCTTCTTCAGAAACCTCATCTAAAGACGACATTTTTCCATAACGACTTAAAACAGAGTCAATTTCTGAATTAATCATTTTTTCATCTGCCTCAATTTGATAATGGATAATTGAATTTTTAGCTGCTAAATCAATTTCAAATTTAGGTGCAAGACCTATTTCAAATTCAAAAGTAAAATCTTCATTATCCCAAGAAAAATCTGCTTGTTCTTTTGGAAGTGGGTTTCCTAAAATATCTAGCTTTTCATCAATTAAATATTGATTTAAAGTGTTTTGGATTAGTTTATTAATTTCTTCTGCCAATAATGCTTTACCAAATTGTTTTTTGATAAGCCCCATCGGAATTTGACCACTTCTAAATCCGGGAATGTTTGCTTTTTTACGATAATCTTTTAAGCCCTTTTCTACTTTTTCTTGATAATCTGCCCCAGCAATTTCAATTTTGATAACGGCATTTAGCGCATCAATACTTTGTTTTGTTATATTCATTTTTGTGTGATTAATTCTATTTCCTTAAAATTGGGTGCAAAATTAGTAATTTTTAATCGGACTTCAAAAGATTAAAGACTTCAATTTCAACTTAGTTGTTGCGCTTTTTATTTTCAAGCACTTGATTGAACGCTGATTGAAACATAGACAGTAAAATACTAAACAATAGTGCATACCAAAATCCATCTACATAAAAACCTTTTACCAAATGATCTGCTATTAATATAATTAGGGCATTAATTACTAATAAAAACAATCCTAAAGTAAACACAGTTACCGGTAGTGTAAATAAAATAAGTAATGGTTTTACAAAAATGCGTAATAAACCCAAAACTACTGCTAATATTAGCGCCACCTCGGGCGATTCAACATAAATTCCCGGTAAAAAATAGGATAATAATAGCGTTACAAATGCCGTAAAAAATACTCTTAAAATTGTTTTTAACATGGTTTAATTATTATAAATTACGAGTTCAAATGTAAAAAATTTAAAACAGCTTCATTAAAATTAGAAGGATTCTCAGCATGAACCCAATGACCAGCATTTTTAATAATTTCTATTTGAACATTTAAGAAATGTGATTTTATATGATCAATATCTTCATTGGTAATATAATTAGAAGTTGCTCCTTTGATAAAAAGTGTTGGAATTTCAACGTTTTTTGCAAAGAAAACTTCTTTATATATATTATTTATATTTTTCTCTATTGAAGAAAGATTGAATCTAAAAGCCAACTGATGAGGGTTTTGCCAATATAGATTTTTTATTAAAAATTGTCTAACGCCTACTTCTTTAATCGTTTCACTCAAGATTTCTTCTGCTTCTTTTCGGCTTTTTACAACACTAAAATTGATAGATTTTAAAGAATTAATTATTTCCATATGATGAACAGCATATGCTCTGGGGGCAATATCTACAACAATTAATTTATCTAAAAACTGTGGATATTTTAAGGCAAAAAATTGTGCTACTTTTCCGCCCATAGAATGACCTAACATATTGATATATTGAAGATTGTGATGTAACACATACTGATACACATCATCGGCCATAAGATCATAATTAAAAGCATCTGTATGAAAACTTCTACCGTGATTTCTTAAATCGATTAAATGAACTTCAAAAAATTCAGAAAATGTTTTGCCAAATGTGTTCCAATTATCGCTCATACCAAAAACACCGTGCAATACTAACATGGGTCTGCCATTTCCTAAAATTGTTGAATGAAGTAATGGACTTATCATAAAATTTATTTTGACAGCTTGTATAAATACATATTAATTACATTTTCCAATCCTAAATAAAGAGATTCAGAAATAAGTGCGTGACCAATAGAAACCTCTAACAACTGCGGAATGTTTTTAGCAAAAAATTCGATATTATCTAAACTTAAATCGTGACCAGCATTAATGCCTAATCCGAGCGTATTAGCTAATTCGGCTGCTTTTACATAAGGTTCAATTGCTTTAAAGTTACCTAAATCATATTGCTTTGCAAATTCTTCGGTATACAATTCTATTCTGTCTGCACCAGTATTAATAGCTCCTTCAATCATTTTTAAATCGGGATCAATAAAAATAGAAGTTCGTATTTTATTTCTTTTAAATTCGGCAATTACTTCAGTTAAAAAAGCTTTATTTTTAATAGTATCCCAACCTGCATTTGAAGTTAAAGCATTAATTGCATCAGGAACCAATGTAACCTGAGTGGGTTTTACCTCTAAAACAATTTTCATAAATTGTTCTATCGGATTACCTTCAATATTATACTCTGTAGTCACGATTGGTTTTAAATCATACACATCTTGATACCGAATATGTCGCTCATCTGGTCTTGGATGAATGGTAATTCCTTCAGCTCCGAAACCCTGAATATCTATTGCTACTTGCACTAAATTAGGCGTATTACCACCTCTAGAATTGCGCAAAGTGGCAATTTTATTAATATTTACACTTAACTTTGTCATTATTAATTATTTGGTTAATTGATTTTTTTATTTTTTACTTTACAAAAATACCACTTTGATTTTTTACATCAAGAAACTATAAGCTCAATTAAAAATTATCTATTTATCTTTTAAAAAGAAAATCCTAAGTTTTTAGCTTAGGACATCTTTAATTAGTTAGAAAACCACTGAGTCCAAGGAATTCTACTTAATATTAAAATTAAAGCTATTCCGTAAAAAAGTGCAATAGTTTTATATTTTTGAAAATCAGTAGTTTTCTTTTTATGTTTTGAAAATCCGATAGTTATTAAAGTAATGGCAATAATTCCAACCAAAGGATGCTCTACTAAAGCTTTTCTAAATTCACTGTTTTTCATCACTTCACCCATGCCAACATTAGTCATATTTGCATAATAATCTGATAAGAAAAAAGCAACAAACCCAATAATTAACTGAACATGCGAAGCTATTAATGCAAACAGCGATATTCTTAAATCTTTTGAACTGAATTTCTTTTTAGCACTTAATCCGACAATTGCATTTAAAATAGCTACTACCAAAATTAGTAAAACTAAATAAGCCCAATAAGAATGAATCATTTTAATCATAATACATTTATTTTTTAATTAAAGACAAAAGTAACTTAATTTAACATTTTTAAAATAGATAATTATGTTAAAAAGAATTATATATGATAAATATCTTATATTCGTATAAGAATGAATACGCTAAAATACATATCAAATGATGTTAGTCTGCCTACGCCAGAAAGCAGCATAAAAGAAATTAAACAAACGTTTAAACATCTAGTTTTTACTCATTTACCAATTATTGAAAACAATCAATATATTGGTTCTATTGCAGAAAAAGACCTTCTTTTATTTGAAAATGATGAAGAACAAATTAAAAATTATAGTCATCTGCTAGAATTTTTCTTTGCTGAAGAAAATATGAGTTGGTTAGAACTTTTGAAGATTTATGCAACCAATGATACTAATATTTTACCTATTATAAATAATGATAAGAAATATATTGGATATTATGAATTAAACAATATACTTCATTTGTTTTATAATACTCCTTTTCTCAGTGAAAACGGAGCAATTATTATTATTGAAAAAGAAATAAAAGCTTATTCTTTTAGTGAAATTTCTCAAATTGTAGAATCTAATGATTGCAATTTATTAGGCATGTTTATATCTGATGTACATAATGATAAAGTTCGAATTACCTTAAAAATGGGTTATTGTAATATTTCTTCAATCTCTGAAACCTTTGGTAGATATGGATATCAATTATTAACCAGTTTCCATGATGATGAAGCGCTGGAAAACTTAAAAAACAGATCTGAGTATTTACAAAAATACTTGAATATGTAGTCTATAAAAAAGTCATGTTTAGCAAATATTATTTTCAAATCAATTGCAATGTATTAACTGTCGAGTTCTATATGACAAAAAAAACTTTAAAAATTTACCTATGAAAGTAGCAATGTATGGTTACTGTTGTAAAGATGAAACAACTCCTTTTTTTGAAGAATATATCAGCTTACTTCAAGAGAGAAATGTTGAAATGATTTTTGAAATGAAATTCTATAATCGATTAAAAAAACATCTTTCAATTCCGATAAATTATAAAACATTTGTTTCTAACAGTGATTTAGATACTTCATACGATTTCTTTTTCTCATTTGGCGGAGATGGAACCATGCTTCGATCTATTGCATATGTAAGAGATTTAGGAATACCTATTTTAGGCATTAATACCGGCCGATTAGGTTTTTTGGCACTCGTAAAAAAAGAGGAATTTGTTGAGGCTTTAGAAATGTTAAATAAAAAAGAATACACAACAAGAGAAAGAAGTCTTTTAATAATTAGAACAAATCCAAAAACAAATGACTTATCAAAATTAGATTTTGCGCTAAATGAGGTAACCGTCGGAAGAAAAAATACTACTTCGATGATAAAAATCACCACTTTTATTAACGACAATTATCTCACTTCTTATTGGGCTGACGGATTAATTGTCTCAACTCCAACCGGCTCAACAGGTTATTCACTTAGTTGTGGTGGACCCATTATTACTCCAAGTTCAGAAACCATTGCTTTAACACCAATTGCACCTCATAATTTAAATGTTCGTGCGTTAGTAATTCAAGATGATATAAAAATTACGTTAAGTGTTACCGGAAGAGAAAAAACATTTTTAATGTCTTTAGATTCAAAAACATACACTTTAAAAAACGAAACAGAAATTTTTATTGAGAAAGCTCCGTTTAAAATTAAAACTGTTCAACTCAATCATCAATCATTTTTAAAAACACTTCGCAACAAACTTATGTGGGGCGAAGATCCAAGAAATTAAAATAAATACACTTCAAATACAATTTTTCTACAATTTAATGGTTATAATCTAACTAATTAACTCTTTAAAAAGCTATTTTAAAAGAGTAAAAGCAATTAGTTTTTTTTATATTTGCACGCTATTCATCTCTATGAAAAAACAAAAGATCTTATATGTATTAATATTTATTTCAACATCGCTTTGGGCGCAATTGCATGAAGTTGGTTTTTTTGTTGGAGGAAGTAATTATATTGGAGATGTAGGCAATGAAACATTTTTTAACCCAAATCAACTAGGAGGAGGCATTTTGTATAAAAGAAATATCAATACTAGAATTGCATTAAGAGCAACTTATACGCGACTTAAGCTTGTTGCCGATGATAATGACGCTTCTAATATTGTAAGGAAAAATAGAGGTTTTAAAATTACCAACACCTTAGATGAATTATCTGCTGGCATTGAATTTAATTATTTTAATTATGATTTAACTACTAACAATCAATCATATACACCTTATTTATTATTTGAGATCGTTGCTTTTAATTATAGTGTAGTTGCTAGTGGAACCATGCCAAGTAATTATGAGTATGAAAGAAAAACCTCCTTTGCAATACCTTTGGGAGTCGGATTTAAAGCTAAACTACTAGATCATTTTGCGGTAGCAGCAGAGATAAAAGGCAGATATACTTTTGTTGATAATTTGGATTACAATAATCCAAATATTGATCTTTTAAATTATGGAAATCCAGATAGTAATGATTGGTACTTATTTTCAGGAATTACATTTACCTACTCTTTTGGAAGACCACCTTGTTATATACCACCAAAATACTGATGAATTTAAGAGATAAAATAGATATAAACAAACTTCCTAATCATGTTGCAGTTATAATGGACGGCAATGGTAGATGGGCTCAATCACAAGGAAAAGCACGTGTTTTTGGGCATAAAAATGGCGTAAATTCAGTACGAGAAACTTTAAAAGCAGCTTCTGATTTAGGAATTAAAGCTTTAACTCTTTATGCTTTTTCTACTGAAAATTGGAATCGGCCTAAATCAGAAGTAGATACTTTAATGAAATTATTATCATCAGCATTAAAAAAAGAACTAAAAACTTTTCAAAAAAATAATATTAAATTAAATGCAATTGGTAACCTAGCAACACTACCTGAAAAAGCATTTCAAGATTTAACTGAAGTTATTGAAAAAACTAAAAATAATACTCAATTTATATTAACCTTAGCACTAAGTTACGGAAGTAGAGAAGAGATTGTTAAAGCCGTCCAAAATATTTCCAAAAAAGTTGTTAATAATGAATTGAAGATTGAAGAAATTAATGAAAATATTATAAATAATCATTTATATACATTTTCTTTGCCAGAAGTAGATTTATTAATCCGAACAAGCGGAGAAAAAAGAATCAGCAACTTTTTATTGTGGCAAATTGCCTATTCTGAATTTTATTTTACAGAAACGCTTTGGCCAGATTTTAAAAAAGACGATTTTTACCGCGCCATAATTGAATATCAAAAAAGAGAACGTAGGTTTGGAAAAACCAGCGAACAATTAAAAAATAAATAGATGAATAAAAATAGATTAGTGCTGTTATTACTTATTTTAATCTCAAGCATCACAGCAAAATCACAAGACACTATCCCTTTTCAAAAAGAAAAAAAGTATATTCTAGGAGATTTTACAGTTGTTGGATTACAAAAATTTAGCGAACAAACTGTTAAGGTTTTTACAGGATTACGTGTTGACCAAGAAATTAAACTTCCTGGAGACAAACTAAGTAGTGCTATTAAAAAACTATACGACTCTAAACAATTTAGTGAAATTGATGTTTATATCTCAAAAATTGATGGAGACGTTGTATATCTAGAATTTAAAGTTGTAGAGTTACCACAACTAAACACTATTACTTTTAAAGGAGTTAAAAAAAGCAAAGCAAAAGAACTTCAAAAAGAAACAGAACTCAACAAAGGGGTTATGGTAACTGATAACTTACTTATCACTACAGAAAATTATATCAAAAATAAATATCATAAAAAAGGATTTTTAAAAACCAAAGTTTCTATAGAAACCAAAAAAGATACTTCAGATACTAATTCTGTTGACATGTTGGTTTTGGTTGATAAAGG
>JAMPYA010000208.1 GCA_023700885.1 Flavobacteriaceae bacterium | reverse complement strand
GTTAAGATTGCGCCATTTACCAACCGGAATATCTAATGAAATATTCATGATGCGGATGCGTTTTAGTTTTACAACATCAAAGCCCAGATATTCGCACATCCTGCGAATTTGACGGTTCATTCCCTCAGTTAAAATAATTTTAAAGTCGAATTTACTGAGCTGTTCTACTTTACATTTACGCGTAATAGTACCTAAAATTGGTACACCTTTACTCATTTGTTGAAGAAATGCCGGAGTGATAGGTTGTGCCACTTTGACGATATATTCTTTTTCGTGATTATTTCCGGCGCGTAAAATTTTGTTAACCATATCACCATCATTTGTTAAAAAAATCAAACCTTCACTCGGTTTATCTAATCTCCCAATAGGGAAAATACGTTTAGGATGGTTGATAAAATCAATAATATTATTTTTTTCAGTTTTTGTGTCTGTAGTACAAACAATCCCTACAGGTTTGTTAAAAGCCAGATAAATAAATTTTTCTTTAGGCGGAGCTATTAATTCGCCATCAACTCTTACCTCATCACCTGCGGCAATTTTTGTGCCCATTTCAGGAACTTTACCGTTGATAGTGACTCTTCCTTGAGCGATATATTTATCAGCTTCTCTTCTAGAACAATATCCAACTTCACTTAGATATTTATTGATTCGGGTTGTTGTTTCTTCTTTCATTGCTGATTAAATCTATCAAAAAAACAAAATTAAGCAGAATAAATTAAATGAACTTATACTCATCAGCCATAAAATAAAGCCCTTTAAAAAAGGGCTTTATAAATTTTTATAATTTTTCTATTTCAAGCTTTAAATGCTTCAAAGTATTTAAGGAAGCATTAAGTTCCTCCATAATATTCGATTTTGTTAATTCAAATTTATGTTTTAAATCAGAAAACATGCTGTTGTAATATTCAATTCCATCATTTAAATTGTTAGCAAACTTCGTTAAATATTTAACTTGACTATCAGACATAGAAGCTTTTGCTTCATCCACTTTTACCTTTAAATAATCAATATAAGCATATAATTCTTTTACAAACATATGAGGTCTATCGGTACGCTCAATTACATTTGTTCTACCATAAATATGATTTACCATTTCTTTCAAACTCATTATTTTAGAGAAGTATGCCATATTTGGTCCGGGACAGATAGAGACTCCTGTTCCTTCTATTTTTGTGCTGATATTGTTATTTATTAATACAGAAGTACCTAATCCAACACAAATACATGATTTATCTACAATTTGATCAAACTTCTTTTTTTTCTCTTCTGCTGAAATTTCTTGTGCATCTAATTCACTTAATTTTAATTTTTGAAATTTACGTGATGCCGAACAAATCGCTTTTTCAGTAAATTCTATGTTAGAAACTAAATATTTTTTTGGACAAGAGCTTCCCGGAGTTTCTTTTTCAATTAAAGCCAATTTTTCAGCATCTTTGGTATTTCCTTTTAAACTGTTAAAGGGTACACCTAAAGGCGAAATATTACTCAAATACAAATCTTTTTCTTTTGCTTCCATTAATTTTTGCAAAGTAAACTCGTCAACATTGGTTACTTCCGGAACCAATAAAAATGGAGTTCCCCAACCAACGGTATCCATTTTGTAATGTTCTAATAAAAACTGATGTTCTTCTGCAGTTCCAACACCTCCTTGTGCTGTAATTAATAGCGGTAAAGTTTTTTTTGGTATGCTGTAGTTTTTAGCTTTTAGGGTATCAACCAAAATCTCATAAGTAGATTGAATTAATTCGGCTCTTTTATCTCTAAATTCAGCCAAAATAGGACCCATCAAAAAGCCATCGGTAGCAAATGCATGTCCGCCACAATTTAGTCCGGATTCAATTCGGTATTCAGACACCCATAATCCTTTTTTAGCTAAAAATTTACCCTGAATTAAAGCTGATCTATAATCACTTACTTTCAAGATTATTTTCTTTTTGATGGTTCCGTTTTCATCAGGATAAAAATCGGCAAACTTCTCAATATAGCTGTATAAACGCGGATTCATACCAGCTGAAAAAACAATGGATGAATTTAAATTACTGTTAGCATAACCTCTTAATGCTGCATGTGCATCGTTAAATTCATGATCTAAGGCTTTACCATTTTTATAATTTACCTTGTCTAATTTGGTCATGATATTTACATCTATGCTTCCCATTTTAACATGGCTGTTTATCCAACTTTTAAGTTCATCGATAGGAGAAAATTTGTCTTTTAAACGTTTAAATTCTTCTTTAATTGCAGCACTGTCTGGTAACATTTCAAAATAATCATGTATTTCCTGACTCAGTTCAGCTGCAGAATTTTTTAAACTTTCAAATTTCTTTTCAGTTTGACTGCTTATAAGATTTAAATAAGCCGTTATTCGCTTTGCTCTAAAATCTTCAATTTTTTCAGTTATTTCATGATAAGGAAGTTCAAATTTTTCACTATACATTTTTCTTAACTTCTCAAAAAGTTTGTCATCAACCAAAGATATAACTGAGTCAATTCCATAAGGGGCAACTTTTAGCGGAGTGTCAATCGTAAATCCAATACCCATAACAGGGATATGAAAAGAATGTGCTTTCGTCATATTTCTATATAAGTTTTAAGTCGCCTAAGATAGATATTATATTAAGTTTAATATAGAAACGAAATGTTAAAGTTGATTATTGTTAAGATTTTTTGATCACCTCTAATAGTATCAAAATGAGGTATCTTATCTGATCAACAGATGATATATTATAAAAATAAGCTCTTATTCAATAAGTTACAAGAATAAAAAATTAAATCTCTGAAGTTACCCGCTTAATAGATGCCTGAAAAATTATAGCAAAAGTTGGATCTTTCATAAACTCCAATAATTCAGGTTGTAATTCTTTTACTTTATCGGTTATTTCCATCATTTTTTGATGATTTTCAATACTTTCAGGTTCTGATTTCTGAATTTTAATTATCTCAACAAATTCATCCATCCATTTACCATAACGCATCATAAATTCTTGCTGCACAGGAGTTAATTGTAAAATTTCAGAAGTATCTATAAATGAAGCAAAAGCCGAATTAGAGGCAATGGTTGCCGTTGTTGTTAACCCTAAATATTTTAAAAAATTTCTGCGATCAGATTTTAAATTAGACATATTAGTATCATTTACATTTAATGAATGGTAATATTAAATCTAATTATATTCATTTGACCTGTAAAATCATCATTTTAATCTATTAATTTGATAATTTAATCAAAAAAAATAATGAAACGCCCATGACAATTTTAATTGACACACAAGAACATAATTATTGGCGTTCCATCTGACAAATAAAATTTATAGTGAGCTTGTCGAACTAAACAATAAATATAAACAGATGAAAGAAAAAAACTAGACTAAACTGTCAATGACTTTTTTAAGTTTAGATTGAACTTCTTCTGAAATTTTACCCAATTTAGGGTTT
>JAMPYA010000207.1 GCA_023700885.1 Flavobacteriaceae bacterium | reverse complement strand
TAAGAGGAGTCACTTGAGGAGTCACTTGGAAAAAGTGATTTGTAAGTAGTTGAAATTTAGCTTAATACAAAAATCTTCACTTCCCTCTTTCTCCGCTGAGAAAAACGTAAAAACACGTAAACCCTACTAAATTCAACAATTTTGTAGGGTTTTTTCTTTTCAAGTTATTTAAATCCTATAAAATCCTAATTGGAGATTATATCTATTATTTTCTTGTATAAAAGCTAATAACGCTTCCTATGTTTAAAAATTTGAGTAAGTTTATAAACTAATTAAATCAAGGTAAAAATTGGCCTAATAAATATAATAAATATAATAACTATAATAACCCTTAATAACAAATAAATTTACCATGAAAAATATAGTTGGACTTTTAATTGCTATCCTAATTTTATTGACAAGTTGTGGTACTACAACTGGTACTGTTAAAGGAACTTTATGTTATCCTTCTGATTATATTCCGGCAATGAATGTTTATTTAAAAAACAATGAAAATGGAAAAACCTATTCATTGCTCATCAAAGAAAATCAACAAACATTTAAATTTAAAAAAATTTTAGAAGGAAAATACAGCGCTTATGCCTATACAATTTCAGAAATCAATACTGATTTTAATAACCAAACATCAAAAGCAAGTGGTGGCTATACCCAAGCTGTTCCATGTGGCTTAACTGTTAATTGTAATAACCATTCATTAATAAATTTCAACGTTAAAAAAGGTAAAACCACCAAAGCAATTCAAATTTGCGATTGGTATGGAGCCATGGTTCCGAAAGAGTAATAAAAAACTCTTTTTTAACTGTTGTAAAGTTAAATATTTTTCATTATCAATTGTTAATTATCCATTTAATAGATGTGTGAATTATGTAACATATCTCTAAAGTTATGTAACACATCTCTTTTTTAAAGTGCGCATCTTTGTTTAGATTTCTTAAATTGAGAAATCGATATAATTTAAAATCAGAAAAAATGAAAACTTTAAAATTAATCGTTGTAGGAATAGTGTTGTTTCTTGCAAACAACATACAAGCACAAGTTTCAGTGAATATTAATTTAGGGTCGCCACCACAATGGGGTCCTGTAGGATACTCGGGAGTACGCTATTACTATCTGCCTGATGTAGAAGCTTATTATGATGTAAATACATCAATGTTTATTTATTTTGGAGGAGGAACATGGATTCATAGAACTTATCTTCCTTACCGATACAGAAATTATGATTTGTACAACGGTTATAAAGTAGTGATGTCGGATTATCATGGTAACACTCCTTATATTCATTTTAAAGATTATAAAATAAAATATGCAAAGGGCTATCGCGGTCATCCACAAAAATCAATTGGTATGAAACCAAGTAAAGGAAACTTTAACTCAAAAATAAAGGCAAAAGGAAATTCAAAAGGAAAATCTAATAAAAATAATTAGCCAAAAAAACTAAATAACATAAAATCTTATAAGTATTAGGGTGATAAAAAAATATTTACACCAAAAAGTAACAAAAAAATACACTGCTTAAGTCAATACTCTAACAGAAAGTTGATAAGAGCAGTGTATTTATTGAATAATTAATTAATCAACGAATTATGACCTTGAAAATCCATTCAAACCTAAATACTTCACCGTAATGTTTTTTTTTGTAACTTGTAAAAAAACAGCGATTTAGTTGAAGTTATATATCAAATATATGGTGAGCAACCGTTGTAAAATGGTGGTGAAAGAAGCCTTAAAGAAATTTGGACTACATTATACTCCGATTGATTTGGGTGAAGTAGAAATTATGGAAAACATTTCTGATGAGGAGCGATTTTTGCTTAATGCAGAGTTGCAGAAATCAGGACTTGAATTGATGGATGATAAAAGAGCTATTTTGATTGAAAAAATAAAAAATGTCATTATCGATATGATTCATAATAATACAGAAGAAACCATTAAAACAAAATTTTCTTGTTTTTTAAGTGAAAAATTAAATCACGATTATACCTATATGGCAAATCTTTTTTCTGAAGTACAAGGAACTACTATTGAACAATTCATTATCATTCATAAAATTGAACGGATAAAAGAATTAATGATTTATGATGAACTCAACATTACAGAAATAGCATGGAAAATGGGTTACAGTAGTGTGGCACACTTATCTAATCAATTTAAAAAAGTTACCGGACTTTCTCCATCTCATTTTAAACATTTGAAAGAAAAAAGACGAAGCCCTATTGAAAAAATTGGTCATTCTGAAAATGAAATATCCTAAATTCTAAATTTTGACAACTATAACTGAATACTGTCCCATGACAGGCTCAGGATAAGAACCAAAAACTGATACTGATAACTGGCATATGAATAAAATAAATAAATCAGACAAAGCTGCGTTAATAGTAGCTAACAAAGAACTGGTCTTTCAAAATAAAGAGAAAGAAAAAAGAGCAGCAGAGTTAATCATTGCCAATAAAGAACTGGTCTTTCAAAATAAAGAGAAAGAAAAAAGAGCGGCAGAGCTTTTTATTGCCAACAAAGAACTAGTCTTTCAAAATAAAGAGAAAGAAAAAAGAGCAGCAGAGCTTTTTATTGCCAATAAAGAACTGGCTTTTCAAAATGTAGAGAAAGAAAAAAGAGCGGCAGAGTTAATCATTGCCAATAAAGAACTGGCTTTTCAAAATGTAGAGAAAGAAAAAAGAGCGGCAGAGCTTATTATTGCCAATAAAGAACTGGCTTTTCAAAATGTAGAGAAAGAAAAAAGAGCAGCAGAGTTAATCATTGCCAATAAAGAACTGGCTTTTCAAAATGTAGAGAAAGAAAAAAGAGCAGCAGAGTTAATCATTGCCAATAAAGAATTAATCTTTCAAAGTGAATTGAAAGAAAAGAGAGCCACAGAAAAAGAAAAACGAGCAGTGGAGTTAGTTATTGCTAATAAAGAACTTGCATTCCAAACCAAAGAAAAAGAAAAGCGGGAGGCAGAATTAATTATTGCAGACATAGAACTTGACTTTCAAAACAAAGAAAAAAAAAAGCGAGAAATTGTTAATAAAGAACTGGAAGCATTCAGCTATTCTCTAAAATTAGCATCTCAATATTCACTCAGTTTAATAGAAGCAAGTCTTGATCCTTTGGTAACCATTAGTATCAAAGGAAAGATTATGGATATAAACCAAGCTACTGCTAATATTACCGGATTGACACGAGAACAACTTACAGGTTCAGACTTTTTAGATTATTTTACAGAACCACATAAAGCACGCGAAGTATATCAAGAAGTATTCGCAAAAGGATTTGTTGCTGATTTTCCATTGACACTACGTCATAAGGAAGGGAAACTTACCAATGTATTATTTAACGGTTCCATTTATAAAGATGATGGAGGAAATGTTATGGGAGTAGTAATTGTTGCCAGAGATGTAACTGAACAAAAAAGAATTGCAAAAGAATTAAACGAGGCAATTGT
>JAMPYA010000028.1 GCA_023700885.1 Flavobacteriaceae bacterium | reverse complement strand
TTGAAAATAAAAAAAATAATACTAGTATAAATCAATATAAATCAATTTCTGATTTGCTTAAGCCTGAAAAATTAGTATCCTATCAAAAAGACAATACGATTTATAGCGAGGGAAATAATAGTAAAAATCTTTATTTAATTTCAAAAGGAGAAGTAAAGACTTATAAAATAACATCAGATGGGAAAGAATTAATAACTGGAATTTTTAAAGAAGGAGACTATTTTGGATATAGCTCTTTTCTAAATAAGTCAAATCATAGTGAAAATGCAGTTTGTTTATCTAATAGTACTATATATAAATTATTAAAAGATGATATTATTGATTTAATTGAAGAAAATCATCAATTTGCATTTGAATTTATAGAAAGATTATCTGAAAATGTGAAAGAAGTTAAAGAACAATTATTACAAATGGCATATGGATCTGTTAGAAAAAAAACAGCTACAACTTTACTCAATTTAGCAAAAAAATCTAAAATTGAAAACGAAATTAAAGTAAGTAGGGGTGATTTAGCAAGTATAACAGGTATTGCTAAAGAAACGCTTATCAGAACTCTAACTGATTTTAAAGAAGAAAATCTGATTTTAACCTCTAGAAATGTTGTAAAAATTATCGACTTTGATAAATTAAAAAAAATATTATAACATATAAAACCTTAAAAATCAATAATTAACTTGATTGATATCATTGTTTTTATACTGTTTTTTTCTTAACTTTAGAAGTACAACTAAACTAAAAACTACAGTTATGAAAAATATATTATTACCCACAGATTTTTCAGAAAATTCTTGGAATGCAATTCAGTATACTTTAGAATTGTTTAAAGACGAAGTTTGTAATTTCTCTGTTTTTAATTCATACAGATTACCAGTTTATACCACAGATGACTTTATGGTAACCAGCAGTAATGAAGGTTTAGAAGAAACTTTACATAAAATTAACGATGAAAATTTAGACAAAGTTTTAGATAGGATAAATCATCTTAAAAAGAATCCAAAACACACCTTTAGAAAAGTATTAGAATATAACTTTTTTTTAGATGCCATTAAAGAAGTTGTTATTAAAAATGGAATTGATCTAATTGCTATGGGAACAAAAGGAGCGTCTGGAGCAAAAGAAATTTTTATAGGTACCAATACCGGTGATGTTATTAATAAAGTAAAAGTACCTTTAATAGTGATTCCTGAGAATGCTAAATATAAACCTCCTAAAGAAATAGCTTTTCCAACAGATCACAATATTTTTTATGACAGAAGATCTTTAAAATTGCTTCTTAAAATAGCAGAATTACATAAATCAACCATAAGAGTCGTTTATATAAAAGTAGACAACGCTGAACTAAACCATGAACAAAAAAACAATAAAGAATTTGTTTTTGAATGTTTAGAAAAAGTAGATAAAAGTTATCATACTTTGCATAATTTAATGTTAGAAGATGCCTTAAACTGTTTTACTCAAAGTAGAGATATAGACATGATTGCAATGGTGCCTAAAAATCTTAATTTTTTTCAAAAACTATTTTTTAAACCAAAAGTAGAAGAAATAAGTTACCACACCAATATACCACTATTGGTTTTAAATTAATAATAATTATGGATAACTCAATTTTTTTGGCAGAATTTTGGGGATGGTACTTAATTGTTTTTTTCAGTCTAATAATAATCAACACAAAAAGGATCAAACAAATGTTAGATTATGTAAAAGATGAAAAATTTCTTTTATTATTTTCTTTCATTGCAATTATTATTGGATTAATAAATATTATAATTCATAATGTCTGGTCTTCTGATTGGAGAGTTATAATAACCTTATTTGGATGGAGTGCTTTATTTAAAGGGATTTTGTTTTTTTCATTTCCAGGTTTTGCAAAAAATAAAGTAATGAAGTTCAGTACAAAGTGCTTGCCTTATATCTTAATTCTTTTATTCTTTATGGGATTATTTCTTCTTAATAAGGTTTATAACTATATAATATATTAATGATTACAATCATTTTTTTAAATGATTGTAATCATTGTTTTAGAGTATAATACAGTGTAAATTTAGCGTATAAAAAATCTTGAAAATTTTAAAGGGAGTTAGTTTTCAAGAATAGAAATAGTGCTCTTATCTAAATGGTAAGTTCATTTATGGAGAGGTCGATTAAATTTTAATCTATTTTAACAATTATTTGAGAAAATAATTTAGGAATACAACAAAGATTAAAAAGATAAGTTAATCTCTTCAGGAAACGGGAAACGAAAGAATCCCGTTTCTTTTATTTTGAATCTAAATATTATTGACGTAAATCAATTTTCTTATTGATTTGTATCATTGTTAAACGTTGCATTAAATATTAATTTTGAGCATTCTAGATCATGTTATTTAGATGTTTAGTTAAAGTTAGTTAGAAATTGGAAAGTTTTCTAATAAGAGTTGAAGTAAAATTAAATAGGTATTCTTCGCAGATAAGCTTGGTGGAAAGTTTGAAGATATTTATAAAATTTTATATGGAACAAAAACTAGAAAAACTTTCGAGAAGCGGAAATGAAAATTTCCGCTTTTTTTATGAATTTTTCTTGATTATTATCATCAATTGTATTGATTTATGTCATTGCTATTTTTGTTATAAGTTATTAAATTTAAGAAGATTATTAACCTTAAAACCTAAAATATGTCTTTAATTAAATTTAACAACAGATTTCCTTTAATTGACACTATGTTTGGTGATTTATGGAATAATGAAAAATTATTCTTTGATGATTTTTCACTAAGAAATCAAATTATGCCAGCCGTCAATATTAAAGAACACAAAGACACATTTGAAATTGAAGTTGCCGCACCAGGATTAACAAAAAAAGATTTCAAAGTGAAAATTGAAAATGATTTGCTAATGATTTCAGCCGAAAAAACTAGTAAAAAAGAAGAAAAGGAGGAAGGTTTTTCTCGTAGAGAGTTTAACTACAGCTCATTTAACCGTTCAATTGCTTTACCAGAGAGTGTAAATATGGATAAAAAGATAGATGCCCATTATGAAAATGGAATTCTAAATATTGTACTCACTAAAAAAGATGAATACAAAGTTTTACCAAAATCTAAAGTAATTGAAATTACTTAATATTAAGATACTTTTAAACTGACTAACAGGAAGAATATCTTCCTGTTTGCTTTAAAAATAATATCATGGATCAACAAGCTCAAACAGAATTAAAATCGTCATATATTATTTATGAAAATTATAAAGAATGGTTGTCTGAATTAGATTTCATTTCTGATGAAATATCAATTTTAGAAGAACTCATTAATTCTCATTTTATTGAATTATGCGGTTTTGATATGTTTAACAAATCAAAAGAAGTGGTTCGACAAATTGAATCTAATAAAATAGATTTAGATGATTTAAAATCAGATATTTATACACAACTAAAATATTTGTCTGTATTTCTAGAAAATACCAATATATATGGAACAGATGAATTTTATATAAAGCATTATGAAATAAGTGAAAAAAAATATTCATACATGCAAAGTATAAAAGAACTTAAAAAAGAAACCTTTAATTTAATTAAAGAAATATTAATTAGAAATAAGCAAAAGAAAATTAATAATTAATATAAGTTTTAAATTCTATTAATAGAGTTTGAAAAAGATTTAACCAGAGCTTTAAACTGGTTATCAGTCATACTATCTTCAGTTTTTACAATTCTAATCTTTTCAAAAATAGTTTTATTATTCTTTTTAATTTCCTCTTTAAAATGAATTTTAGTGTATGCAGGACCATAAATTGCAATTGCATCCGAATAATTGATATTATCCATAATTTTATGAAAATAGTTTTTAAGTTGCAATTTTCTTCTTTCCAAGTAGGTTCTTTCTGAAACTTTATCTTGAGATCCCCAAGTTGTTTTAGATCTAGATCCACCTTTAACATTGAAATCTTCAACATCAGATTCTATTATTGTTTGTTTAATTTCACTTTCGTCTTCAATTGAAATTATATGTGCTTTGTGGCGGTCTATCCAAATGCCTGTATTAATCATATCAAATAGTTTAATAAATTAATAATAAAGTAGTTATAAATCATTAAATGAAGTAAAAATTTAAAATAAAAGTGTACCGCCAACCATCCATTTCAAATCTTTAGGAAGATTGCTTTTAAGATCTTCAAGTTCTCCAAATGAAATATATTTTCTTAATGAAATAAAGGTTACACTAAAATACATTTCTGAAATATCGTCATCAGGAAAATCAATAGCAGCAGTATTCCCACATTTTTCTCTAACCAATGCAATAAATTGCTCAGTATTCTTTGGTTTGGTTTTATTTTGTTTAGTATCCCAACGGTTTACATAAACAGCCTTTAGAAACATTGGGAACTGAGAAATCAATTGGACGGATTCTTGAAAGGAAATCATTCCACGAAAGGCGTGTAGTATCGCTGTTAAAATTCTATATGCTTTATCAGTATCTTCACCAAGATTTAGTTCTGCCGTATAATCTTTCAGAAATTTATTTCCTTCAAGGGCGAATTTGGTAAAATCATGCGCCATAATATTATATTTAATTAAACAATTAAGTTTATTAAATTAATTTGAGAATAACAATGAGGAGTGTCATCAATGAAAATGATTTTAATCAATATAAATTATTTGAGCTAAGAGAATAAAATGGTATTAATGAATAGAAGGTGGAGATATATTTAAAATACTATTTAACATAATATAAATTATGATACATTTAATATTACTTACAAGTATGAGAATTTACACTTTTGGAAAATAATATTTAGATTATTTTAAGTGATTAGAAAGTATAAGATTGGTTAATAATAACTTAAAAATTATTTAAAAAATCTAGATAAAATTGTAATTACTTTTTTGGTATTGATAAAATAAACACCAGTTAAAAGAATTACTGCAGCAAAAATTGATTGTAATGTAATTTGCTCATTTAAATAATACCAGCCAAGTAATAAAGCAATAATAGGATTTACGTATGTTGAAGTTGCTACTTTTTCTGGAGAAGTAGTTCTTAATAAAAAATTAAATGCTGTAAATGCAATGACACTGCCAAAAATTACAAGCAATATCATTGAAATTTGAACAGACTGACTCCATTGTGTAGGAAATATCCATACTTCATCAAATAAATAACTTCCTATTAACAACATAACACCACCAGTTAACATTTGATAAGCTGTATTGACAAAGAAATTTGTTGGCAAATCTGCTTTTGCAACAAATATACTGCCATAACCCCAGCTTAACATACATGCAAAAATCATCAACATTCCTAAGGATGTATTTTGCTGTGTAATTAATTCCTTTTGACTTACCAATAAATAGATGCCGATAAAACCAAGAATAACTCCAATAAATGACATAGGTTTTATTTTTTTTCTGTCAAAAAAACGCATAAGTACTAGTACAACTAGAGGTTGCGCTGATATTTGGAGAGCAGCAAAACCACTATCTACATATTTTAAAGCCCATACCACTACTCCATTTCCAAAAGTTAAAAACAAAAAACCAGCTACAGCGCTGTTAATTAATTGTTTGCGAGTAACCGTGATTTTAATTTTTAAAAACAATGAAATTAAAAAGATTAAAAATCCCGCAGTTATAAACCTTACTGAAGCCAACATCAATGGCGGTAATTCTGTAACTGCTATTTTATTGAGCAAATAGGTTGATCCCCAAATAACATATATTGAAAAAAATGCTAGAATAATTAAAGCTGGGTTTTTTAATTGACTCATAGAAGCATTTATATTATTTAATATGTTTTTAATTAGAGTCCAATATTAAGAAAAACAATCCAACTATGAGTTAAAAGATAAATATTTTGTAAGCATTTATTTGGTTAATTTCCTTTACTCAGTAATTAATAAAAAAAAACTATTTGTTCAAATGACATTTTTTATATTTTTCAATAAAAAAGCCGTTCAAAAGAACAGCAATTTTTGTTAATTTATTTAAATAATAATATCTATAGAAAATTTCCTTTTTCATCTGTTTTAATATTCAAACGTTCTTTTCCTTTTTCAAGAGAAACTTTATACACTCTTGATAAATTCCCATCATGTTTGTAATTAACTAAATAGGTTGTATTTGAAGTGTGCCATCCTGGAAATTTACTTGCAATTGATTTAGAAACAGCAGAAGGTACTTTTACATCTTTAAACTTTTCATAACTTCTCATTATTTCACCATCCACGTCATATGTAGCCGTAATTCTACCAAATTGATTTTCAAAATTTACTTCATAAGTATCAAATTCTTCTGAAAATAGATCGGAAACTGTAATATCGAAAGCTGCTGCTTTTCTTTCAAGATGTTGAACAGGTGCTGCAGAATTCTTGTCAATAACTCTATTGACATAAGTTGAATTTAAAGCAATAATGTTAACCTCATCTAGCTCAATTGTTTTAAAATTTTCACTACTTTGTGAAAACGATTGGGCGGTCATTCCAATTAATAAAAGACCCATAACTAATTTTCTCATAATATATATATTTTTAAAATTATGATTTAAAATTAGACTTATATATGACTATAAACTTATCAACTATGAAGCAAAAACTTGTAAGATTGAAGCAGTAATGTTTAATAAATGAAGCATTATGATAATAATGGATTAATAAGATATAAAATGCATTCTTACATTTTATTCATCAATTGATAACCGAATATTTTTTGCTACATCATTTGAGACATCTCCTACTAATTGTAGCATATCAGAAAATGGTAAATTATATACTTTAGAATAAATATGTCTTTCTTTTGGAAAGGGCTTTATAAGTTGAATTGTAACTCTTAAACTATCGGTTAAATATAATACAGATCCTTCCATGATATAATCTACATTGAGTTTTTTGGCAATTTCTGAACTACTTTTTTTTTCATCTTTAAACATCATGGAAGAAGTTCTTGAAATGACTCTAATTGAGTCAGATTTTGATAATTCATAGGTAATAGCTTCTGTAATTCCATCTGTTACGTAAGCATGTTCCTTCTTTTCAGAAAGGTTTAATAAAGGTAACACAGCTATAGATGGTATTTCTGTTTGTAATTCATTTCTAGCGTAAAATTGATTTATAAATAAGCCATAACTAAAAATAGCAAATAAAATTCCTGCAAAGGAAAGCATTGCAATGTTAAAAAAGGTAATTTTATTTTTCTTAGCGGGTTTTGAATACTTATTAAAATCAACAATTGCTTCACCTAGATTGTTTTTAAATTCACTTGGAGTATATCCAAATACTCTTTGAAAACATTTAGTAAAATATGAAGGGCTGCTAAATCCAACTTGATAGGCTATTTCAGATGCAGTATCATTTGTAGTTCTAATTCTTTTGGCGGCTTCTTCTAATCTGACGTTATTAATAAGCTGATTTACTGATATTCCTGTAAATTTTTTTACTTTTCTTAACAATTGTGATCTGCTTAATCCAACTTCAGAAGCTAAATTGGAAACACTAAACTGATCATCTTCTAAATGATCAAGTATAATTTTCTTTAGCTGAATGATAAAGGCTTCTTCCATTTATGCAATTTAAAATCATAATTTACTTTATTTTAAGACTAGAAATTATATAATAGAAATTTCAAAGTATTAAGAATTTGCTATAAAAGTTTACGATAGGTATGATCTTTTTGTAAAGCAACAATTAATAAAACAAATTTTTAGTAAATGCAAAATGCAAGATAGTGAAGTAACTTCTAATTTAGAATGATTCTAATCAGTTAAAATAATGATTTTAATCAAATCTTGATTTTATTATTTCATTAAAACTAGAGCTTTTTAACTCGTACGGCGTTCATTCCCTTCATGCCTCGCTCCAACTCAAAAGAAACTTTATCATTTTCTTGAATATCATCAATAAGACCGCTTACATGAACAAAATATTTTTCTTGAGATTGGTTATCTATTATAAAACCGAAGCCTTTAGAACTATCAAAAAAAGAAACTTTTCCTAACTTTTCATTGCTGAAATTATCTTCTTCTCTATCCTCTTTTTTAGGGACACCAATTTCAATGCTATCAACATCAATTTCAACTTTATCAGCTGGATCTGGTTTGGTATCTGTAATATTTCCAAATTCATCAACATAAGCAATCATATCTTCAAAAGCACCTCCTTTAGAGTTTTCTTTGCGCTCAATTTTTTTCTTTTCTTTTTCTTCGCGCTTTTTTAAACGTTTTTTCTCTTTTTCGTTTTTGTTGAAAGATTGTTGTTGTTTTGCCATTTGAATTTAATAAGTGTATGTATTTATGTTTAAGATTTTATTGAAGTACTAATGAATAATTGGGAAATTTCAATGTGAAAATTGATATACCGAAAGATTTTTTCAATAGATAAATATTACTATTGAGTACAACTAATTCTATGCAAAGATATAATATCTATTTTGATATTATGAGGTTTTGAAGTAAAATGCTGAAATTGATATTTATTTAACCCTCTGAAATAATATAAATAGCTACTAATGCTCCAAAGATTAATAAAAAATCTTTCTCAAACCCCAAAATTACCAAATAACCATGATTTTGTTGTTGCTTTTTTATCTTTATTATGCTTTTACAAATTATAAAAAAATGATTGTGGATTTAATTAAAAAAGGAAAATCGCTATAATTCTCCTTTTTTTTTTAAATTTAATATTATTGTTAGTTTACATTTTAAATGGTTCTAAAATATTTAATATTTCATCTGTAATTTTTGTGGGTTTTTTAGACGATTTATCTATTAAACCCCAAGTGGTTTTAGCTCTTGAAACCAATTTATCCTTGCAATAAAAATGAACAAAACGATCAGATTTAACACCTTCAGATTCTCCTATCCATGTAACTGCTGTAATTTCTTCATCTAAAAAAGTAGGGTGATGATAGTCAATTTCATGTCGTAAAACTACCCAATAATACTGATTTTGTATTTCAGGAGTTGTTATATTGTACCAATGAGCCCCAGATACTTCTTGTACCCATTTTAAATATGATATATTATTTACATGATTTAAGGTGTCAATATCTTTTTCTTTAACACTAAAGGTAGTTGTAAATGGTTCCATGTTTTATTAATTATGATTTTTGACTAATTTATGAAATTATTTCCTTTTTGTAAATTACATTTCGTTCTTTTAAGTAATTTAATATATATTCAAAACAATGTTTGTGTTTCCCTATAAGTTCTGGTGGAAAAACTCCTTTTTCTGTAAATAATCCATCTAAGTACATATTTGCTGCTGCAGTAGCGGTATAACCTGTTGTTCTTGCCATTGATGAAGTTTGTGTTTGCTTATTATATTCATCAAATAAATTATAAACTATGGTAGTTTGTTTTCCATTCAAATCTATTCCTTTTACTGTAACTCTCATAACAGTAAATTCTTCATCTGTTGGATTTAGTTTCCACTCTTTAAACAATATTTTTGAGGTAAATTCTAATGGTGAAATATTTACACCATCAATATTTACGGGATTTTCATCAAAAAAACCACTTTCTTTTAATATTCTAACATATTCTACATGTCCAGGATAACGCAATGTTTTTTCTTTCATATTAGGAATATGTGGCATCGTGTAGATTATTGATCTTAAGCCATCTGAGTTAAATGATTCTAAGGTTCCAACCTTATCAAACTGCACTGCTTCTACATCTGTAAGTGCTTCTCTGATAATTATATTACTATGCTCTACATATCTTGCTGGTCTTGTATACTCTTCAATTACATCTATTGGAGAAAAAGGAGCTTTATAGTTGAATGGCCATTTTTTAACTTTTGGCAATCCTCCTACTAAACATTCAAAATCTGTTAATTTTAGCTGTTCATTATAGCGTCCTAATATCAGATTGTCCATTCCTGGTGCGACTCCACAATCTACAATTGCAGTTACATTATATTTTTTGGCTAATGAATCGAGCTCTAAAGAATTTTCAGGAAAAAAAGAAATATCTACTACATTTTTTTTGCTTTTGATAATGGTTTCTAAGGTTTTAAAACCCAAAAATCCGGGTACAGCACAAATAACTAAATCAAAAGGAGTAATTGTTTTTGTTAACAATTCTAAATTATTAACATCTAGCAATATAGTTTCTATTACTGAATGTTTTTGTTTAAGAATATTTAACGTTTTTTGATTAAAATCTGTTACTGTAACTTTATGTTTTTTAGATAGATCAATAGCTATAGCGCTTCCAACCATGCCTGATCCTAGTACAATTATATTTTTCATTATTTTGTTTTTTAGTTAAAATTTTGAATAAAGGATATTAAATGAAGATAAATAAAACCTATAATCCTGGAATAAAAACCCAAGGCATTTGAAGTAGTTTGATTTGTTTAAATTTTAACATTAGGGTAAATATAGTTTAAATATATTAAATATACTAAATAGAAAAAACCATTAGATTACTAATGGTTTTGATAATATATTTTATTTTAATTAGAATATAAAGTCAAATTTTAATTCAAATTCATCATAAACCAGCTTATTTCCTAAATTTTCAAAAATACTACCAGATCTTATGGTCATACCATATTTAGTTCGATCGATTATAATTGAACCATATGCCTTGTTTCCTTCAAAAACTATCTCACATGAGTTGGGTAACGTAAAATCTCTAATGCTTAAATCACCTGTAATTTTATATTTATTTGGGGCTAAAATACCAATTGAAGTAATTTTAAATTTTGACTCAGGATATTTTGAAACATTAAAAAAATTGTCAGAATTTAAATCTGATTCCAATCTTTTTTTGAGTTCAATTTTATCATTTAAATCAAGACATACAATTGTATTCATGTCAACAACAAATTCGCCCCCAATTAATTTTTTATCCTCAAATAAAAAAAATCCAGATTTCAAATTTATGGTTCCGTTGTGTTTGCCTGTAATTTTGGCTCCAAACCATTCAATCTTGCTTTTTGAAGTGTCAATCACTTTCTTATCTACTTTATTACTAGCAGTAAACGATACTAAAATTGTACCTATTATTAAAATAATAAACGAATTATAAATGTGCTTTTTCATCTGTTTATTTTTATTGTTTAGTTAGACAAGCTCACTATATATTTTATTTGTCAGATGGAACGCCCATAATCATATACCTAGTGTGTCAATTAAAATTGTCTTAGGCGTTTCATAATAGTAAAATTTTAGCAATTATAAGTATCCAAATTTAGTTTAAAAATCTGTTAATCTAAATTTCACCTAATGTAATTAAATAAATATCAAATAGATAAAAATAGTTATAAAAAATAGTGATATTGATTATTTAATTTGTCTATAATTAATAAAATAACAAATTAGAATCATAAAAAAACCATTAGTATCACTAATGGTTTTATATAATTTGGTTAATATTAATTTAGAAAACTAACAGTACTTTTAATTCAAAATTGTCATGAATTGTTTTATCTCCTAAATTATCAAAAAAACTACCAGAACCGTAGCGGATATCATATTTAGAGCGATCAATTACAATAGTTCCAGTTGCTTGATTTTTTTCAAAATCTAGTGTAAATGAATGTTCTAATGTTTTCCCTTTAATTGTTAAATCACCGGTTAATTTATATTTATTTGGGCTAATTGCAGCAACTTTTGTTGTTTTGAAGTTAGCTTCTGGGAAAGTTGCAACACCAAAAAAATCATCAGAAGATAAATGTTTTTCTAATTTTCCTTTATATTCACCCTGTAAATCAGTACAAATAATGGTTGTCATATCAACTACAAACTCACCTCCTACTAATTTTTTATCCTGAAAATTTAAAAAACCAGATTTTAATTTAATCGTTCCGTTATGTTTTCCGGTTACTTTGGTACCTAACCATTCAATAGTGCTCTTAGAGGTATCTACTACCTTTTTTTCTACTTTAAGACTTGTAAATGAAACTATTAATAGTCCAACAAAAAGTAAAAAATTCATTTTTATAAACTTATTTTTCATAAATATTTAAATTTTAATTTTAATAAGTATAAAAATAATTTATTAATCTTAAAGAGTTTTATAAAATTAATTGATAAAATTAATGCAGTAATTTGATAATTCTATCAAAATAGAAGTTATTTCAATATTTAACGATATCTGACTTCCCAATTTAGTCCTAGTGAATAAATCCAGATATAAGAATCAGGACTAAAACTTTTTTCTCTATGTGTTAATCCAAATTTAGTTCCCCAAGCATGTTTTTTAGATTTTGAGGTAAAATTATAGTTTATATTTCCAGATTGTGATTTTAAATCAATGATAATATCTTGATTGAGAACTGGATCAAAATCGTCTATTTCTGGAGAGTAACCCATTCCAAATGAAACTCCTAAATAATTATCTTCATCAGAACTGTACTTTCTAATACTAATAGTTCCTGATTTACTAGTTCCTGCTTCATTTGGAGTAAAATATGGTCTAAATGAAAAATAATAATTACCACTATAAAGTCCAAGAGAGCCGGTAAACATTTTAGTGGTACTAGTGTCAAAATGTAATGCTCTGTAACCGAAAGAAGCATCCATACTTAAGGGTAAAGAGAAATGTAATTCTCCTCCATGTCTATAATCTGGAAATAATTTTGTGTTAGAATAACCAAAATTTAAATAAGCATATACACCTTTTGCAATTTTAGGATAAGCATCAATTTCAAATTGTGCTCCTGTAGTGCTAAAACGATTATCAATATTTACTTTACCAATAATACTTCCGTATCTGGTTTTTCGACCTATTTTGACAGCGTATTCCTGAGCAGGATCAAAAATATCAGAGTATAAATTTAATGTAGAGCTAATTCCGATTGAATTGAAACTAATTTTTTGCGTTAAAGAAGTTTTATAATCTTGTGCTTTTTGGTTATTTGGATTTTGTCTTGTTAAGTTATCTAAAATTAACATAGCATCTTCTTCCCTCCTATTATTTTCTAGAGATTTGACTTTTAAATACAATAAGTCCTCATCATTTTCAAAGTGAGTTAAAGCCGTATTTACTTTATCTAAAGCTTTTTGCGGATTTTCTGCCCATAATTCATTGTTGATAGTAGCAACCCAGGTATCTTTCCTTTTAGGAGCTATTTCAAGAATATAATCAAACTCAACTCGTGCTTCTTTATATTTTTTATCCCAAGAATAGGTACTTGCTAAAAATGATCTAATATCATGATAATTAGGATATTTAGTTAAAATAAACTTTAAAGTATCTTGAGCTTTTGCACGCTCAGAATTAAAAGCTAACGCTCTGGCATTTGCAAAAGATTTATCTGGATTTCCTTGAAAAACTGGATCTTGGGCAAAGATAAAACCAGTAAATAAAAGTGATAAGACGAAAGTGGAGAGATTTTTTTTCAAAATAAACTACTTTAAAGTTTCTCTAAAAGTTTTGAATTCTTGGTTTTGAGGATATATTTTTATAATACTATCCAATATTACTTTAGCTCTCTTAGCATTATTCATTCTAAAATTTGCTTTCGCCAATTTAAAACTTATTTCTGGATTTGTAATATTTACCAGTACATCTTTTTTGATAAGATTCAATGATTTTGCATCTTGCTCACTCCACCAATATAAATCTAAAAGTGCTAAATAAGCATCATCATAATATGGATCCTTTTTAATTACTTTTAAAAATTCAGGTTCAGCGGCCTCATATTTGCCATCCCAAGCTAAGGTTCTTCCTTTTAATATTCTGACATCACTATGGTTTGGAAATTCATTTAATATATAATTACAAATTAATCTTGCCTCTTCTCGTTTGCCATTATGGGCTAAATCTCTAGCAATAACAAACTGTTCATCTGGATTTTTATCTTTTGTTTTGCTTTCAATATTTTTGAGCTGTTGTTGGGTAAACTCAAATTTATGAACTTTAAATGTTTTTAAAGAATCTGGATAAATTTTATTTTGAGAGACTAAATATTGATTTAAACTCTTATGATATTGAAATGATTGTTTTACTTCGTCTTCTAATTTAGAATCTGAAATTTTAGTCAAATCAAAATTTTTATCGATTTGATATAAAGTGTTATCGGTATAAAAATAGTTTTTATAAATAAAATCGTTAATTGCTCCTTTATAGCGCATTAACGGAATTTCTTTTGTGCCTCTAAAGTTTGAAACAGTATCCAAACCTACACTTAACCAAGCAGTTTCTTTTAAACTTTCAAATCTAAAACGATTATGTAAAAAAGCAATAATACTAGGTGTTATATCTGAATGAGAAACTATAGATTCAAATTGTTTTGGCTTTTTTAATAATGGGCTGTAGATAATTAATGGTACATGAAATCTACTTAAATTATCTTTTTGAGGAATTGGTATTAATCGATGATCTCCGGTAATTATAAATATGGTATTTGCGTAATCAGTTCTTTTTTGATAAGCCTTAAAAAACTCTTTTAAAGATTGATCAACATATATTAAGCTTGCAAATATTTCTGGACTCTTTTTGATGACTTTTTTTTGATTTTCACTGTATATACCACTCTTTATTTTACTTTCTACTTTTTTAAGATAAGATGTGCTATTTGGAAAACTAAAAGGTTCATGATTAGTTACCGTTAAGTATATTTCCAATCGTGGTTTTGATTGGTTATCTAATACTGATAATGCTTTTTTATATAATTCGCCATCGGCATAACCCCATGAAAAATTTTTTTCTTTTGTTACTGTTTTAGAATATCCATCACCAAAAGATTTTTGATCAACAATTAAGTCGGTTCCTTGATATTCTATAAAATTGATGATTCTATCAAAACTAGAATCGCTTCCTGTAAAGTATGAAGATGAATAATTTAATTCTTTTAAAGCTGTTATTAAAGATATATGAGATGGAGTTTCTTTGACTTCTAGAAATCCTTCATCACCTAATGGTAATGAACCTAAAATAGAAGGAATAACTCCAAAGGTTCTTCCTGTTATACTAACCGTATTTTTCCAATATAAAGACTTTTGTTGAAGTGAGTCTAAAAATGGTGTAAATCCTTTATATTCTGCATCAATTCCTGTAAAATTGCTGCCTAAACCTTCAATTATTAAAATAACAATATTTGGTTTTTCAGTATTCTCATTAAAAAATGGGTCTAAAACATCATTTGTTTGTTCTATGGATTGTAATAATGGATATGGTTTATCTGAATTAACTTTAAATTCTATATTGGAGTTTTTTTCACCAAAAACACGAATGGTATCTATAATTAGGAATGAAAATTTATTTTGATTTTCTTTAGCTGAAACTTCTGATAATGAAAATTTTAAAATTATTACTGATAAAATTAAAAGAAGTATTAATGGACTGATAATTCTCTCGGTTAAAGTTTTTTTAATTACTATAAATAAAATATAAACTAAAGCCGGTAAAACAAAAAATGGCCAAAGAAAAGATAAATTATATTCGTTAGATGCAGATGCAGTTGTGGTTATATCGCTAAATGAATAGCCCCATAAATCTCCTCCTAAAAGTATGAGGGTTATTAAATTGTATTTAATTAATGACAATTCTATAAATAGAACAACTACTGAAATGAATCCAACAATTTTTAAAGCAAAGGCGTTACTTTTTTTGCTCAATATTAAATAGATTGGGAAAAATAATAATCCAAAAATTATAGCGAAAAAGAAATTGTTTATAAAAGAATAAAGTGTTAGTACTAAAAAGTTATTTATTATTACACCTTTAGATTGTAATCCTAAGAAACCTCCTATATTGATAATCCATAAACTTAAAGCAAAAGCTATAAAAAGGATAATGTATAATCGAAATGTTGATATTTTATCTAAAATTTTCATGCTATAAAATTAAAGCTACAATATTATAACAATTTAGAGTAACAAAAAAGCTGTAATTTCTTACAGCTTTTTATAATTTATCCAATGAAATTAATCTTTCGAAGTCGCATCGTTTTGGGAGTAACTTCAAGGTATTCATCATCTTTTATGTATTCCATAAATTCTTCTAAAGAAAAATCTATTTTTGGAAATATTTTTACGCTATCATCTGTTCCGGAAGCTCTAACGTTTGATAATTTTTTTCCTTTGATTAAATTAACAGCCATATCTTCTTGTCGGTTGGTTTCTCCAACTACCTGACCTTTATAAATTTCTTGATTAGGATCTATAAAAAATTTACCTCTATCTTGCAGTCTATCAATAGCATAAGCAGTTGCTTTACCCGTTTCTGTAGAAATTATAGCACCATTTACATTTGGATTTAAATCACCTTTATGTAAATCAAAACCTCTTAAACGGTGATTTATAATAGCTTCTCCTTGAGTTGCAGTCAATAATTTGTTTCTCAAACCAATTAAAAAACGTGAAGGTATATCAAACTCTAAATGTTGTAAATCACCTTTTGGTTCCATTATTAGCAAATCGCCTTTACGTAAAGTCACTAAATTGATGGCTTTACTGGCTCCGGATTCTGGAACATCAATTACTAAAATTTCATAAGGTTCATGTTTTTTGCCATCAATTTCTTTTATAATTACCTGAGGTCTGCCTACTTGTAATTCATAACCTTCTCTACGCATTGTTTCAATTAAAACTGAGAGATGTAAAATTCCTCTTCCGAAAACATTGAATTTATCTTCGGTATCTGTTTCTTCAACACGTAAGGCCAGGTTTTTTTCAGTCTCTTTAAATAATCGATCTCTAAGATGTCTAGAAGTAACGAACTTACCATCTTTACCATAAAAAGGTGAGTTATTAATGGTAAATAGCATACTCATAGTTGGCT
>JAMPYA010000027.1 GCA_023700885.1 Flavobacteriaceae bacterium | reverse complement strand
GCAACAACGCTTGAAATTATCAATAAAATAGAATCTTCAAAATATTTTAGCGTTACACAATTAATTGATAGTGAATCTGACATAGAAACAGCTTTTAAAAAAGGAAAAGTTAAAGCAGTGCTAATTATTGAAAAAGATTTTACCAAAAATCTGACTAAAGAAAATAATGCGAGTATTCAAATAATAACAGATGCAACCGAACCAAATACAGCTAACAGCATTAGTAATTATATCACTTCCATAATTCAAAATTATCGTCAAGAAATTAATAAAAACACAAAAGTGCCTTATCAAATTAATCAGGAAACTAGAATGATTTTTAACCCTGAATTAAAGAGTGTTTTTATGTTTGTTCCCGGGGTTATGACTATTATTTTAATGCTTGTTTCTGCTATGATGACTTCTATTTCAATCACTCGTGAAAAAGAATTAGGCACAATGGAAGTTTTGCTAGTGTCACCTTTAAAACCCTTTCAGGTAATTATCGGAAAAGTTTTTCCCTATATATTTTTAGCAATTATTAACACCGTTGTAATCGTACTTTTAAGTATTTTTGTCTTCAAGATGCCCATTCAGGGTAGCTTATTTTTACTGGCAATCATCAGCATTCTGTTTATTTTAACTTCACTTTCGTTAGGGATTTTAATTTCTACTATTGCTGCAACTCAACAAACTGCAATGATGATTTCATTAGCCGGATTGATGCTTCCAACTATAATTCTTTCAGGATTTATTTTTCCAGTTACCAGCATGCCAATGCCATTACAAATTTTGAGTAATATAATTCCAGCCAAATGGTTTATTATTATTCTTAAAGGTATTATGTTAAAAGGAGTTGGATTTTTATTTATATGGAAAGAAATCCTGATTCTGATTATAATGACGGTGTTTAATATTTTATTAAGTATAAAAAAATATAAAATCAGATTAGAGTAATGAAAACGATAGGCTATATCATTCAAAAAGAATTTAAGCAAATCTTTAGAAATAAAGGAATGCTTCCTATTATTTTTATATTACCAGTCATGCAATTGATTATATTGTCTAATGCAGCCACTTTTGAAGTTAAAAATATCAATTTTTCTTTTATCGATCATAATAAAACATCCGCATCTAGAGCATTGATAGAGAAGTTTGAAACCTCCACTTATTTTAATGTAATAACTGAATTTTCATCGAGCAAAGCAGCAAATTCTGCCATGTTAAAAGGTGATATAGATGTTATATTAGAAATTCCAATGTATTTTGAAAGAGATTTATTAAAAGACAAAAAAACAAATTTATCAGTTACAATTAATGCCATTGATGGAGCGGCTGCAGGTATTGAAAATGTTTATATCACTCAAATAATTCAATCGTTTAATAGAAATATTCAAACAGAATTATTTCAGCCTGAAGATTTGAAAAATATACCCATAAATATTACAACAATTCCAACTTTTTGGTACAATGAAACGCTCAATTATAAAACCTATATGGTTCCCGGAATATTAGTTTTATTAGTTACTATGATTACACTTTTTTTATCAGGAATGAATATTGTGCGCGAAAAAGAAATCGGCACTTTAGAACAGATTAATGTTACTCCCATTAAAAAACATCAATTCATCATTGGTAAATTATTTCCTTTTTGGATTATCGGATTGGTCTTATTAACTATTGGTCTAATAATTGGGAAAGTGTTATTTAATGTTCCCATGTTGGGAAATTTAGGATTGTTATATTTTTTTACTTCTATCTATATTTTGGTAATTTTAGGCATGGGCTTATTTATTTCAAATTATACAGAAACCCAACAACAAGCTATGTTTATATCCTGGTTTTTTATGGTGATATTTATATTGATGAGCGGACTTTTTACTCCAATAGAAAGCATGCCAGTTTGGGCACAATACATTACAGAGTTTAATCCTATAAAGTATTTTGTACAAGTGATGCGAATGGTGATGTTAAAAGGCGCGGGAATTTCTGATATTTTACCTCAAATAATCAAAACATTGATTTATGCACTTATCATGAATGTTTTAGCGGTAATTAGTTATAGAAAAACCACCTAATTTATGCTTCTAAAAGACAAGTATTTTGTAATTTTGTATTTAGAATCATTCTAAAAAAGAAAATGATAGATATTCAGAAAATTAGAGAAGATTTCCCAATTCTTCATCAAAATATAAACGGAAAACCATTAGTATACTTTGATAATGCCGCTACTAGTCAAAAGCCAAAAGTAGTTATTGATGCAATATCAGCATACTACAATACTATTAATTCTAATATACATCGTGGTGTTCATACTTTGAGTCAAAAGGCTACCGATGCATACGAATTATCACGTCAAAAAATTCAACATTTCATCAATGCTCAGCATTCTCACGAAGTTATTTTTACTAGAGGAACTACCGAAAGCATCAATTTAGTAGCTGCCGGATTTGCTCAATTGTTAAAAAAAGGTGATGAAGTTATCATTTCATATTTAGAACATCACTCTAATATTGTTCCTTGGCAATTGGCATGTGAAAAATCTGGTGCCATGTTAAAAGTGATTCCTATAAATGAAAAGGGAGAACTATTAATGGATGTTTTTGAAAAATTGCTTTCAGAAACAACAAAAATAGTAGCTGTTAATCACATCTCTAATTCCTTGGGAACGATCAATCCTATTGCAGAAATAATTGAAAAAGCACATCAATTTGGTGCTGCAGTATTAATTGATGGCGCGCAAGCAACTCCTCATTTAAAGGTTAATGTTCAAGAATTAGATTGTGATTTTTATTGTTCATCTGCCCATAAAATGTGTGGCCCTACCGGAGTTGGATTTCTATATGGTAAAACAGAATGGTTAGAAAAATTACCTCCGTATCAAGGTGGTGGTGAAATGATTGCCACTGTTACGTTTGAAAAAACTACTTATGCAACATTACCACATAAATTTGAAGCAGGAACTCCAAATATTGAAGGAGGAATTGTTTTTGCAACAGCAATTGATTACCTTAACTCAATAGGACTTGAGAATATTGCAGCCTATGAACAAGAATTATTGCGCTATGGAACTGAAAAATTATCCCAAATAGAAGGAATTAAATTTTACGGTACTGCTCAACATAAAACAAGTGTCATTGCTTTTAATATTGGAAACATTCATCCTTATGATATCGGAACTATTATCGATAAACTAGGAATTGCTGTTAGAACTGGTCATCATTGCACCCAGCCTATTATGGATTTTTACAAAATACCAGGTACAATACGTGCTTCCTTTGCTTTTTACAATACTAAGGAAGAAATAGATTTATTAATTGAGGCACTAAAAAAAGCCACAATTATGCTTAGTTAACCCCTAAGTTATATTGCTAAATCTGGTAAGCGCTTTTTTTATTGAAATAAATCTTCGGGTTTCCTTTCAAACGCAAGATCAACTTTTAAATTTTCTTTTTGTGAAGCCTGAACAGCTAAAAAATCACATCGTTCATTTTGTAGATGCTCATTATGCCCTTTAATCCAATTAAGTTTTACAGTATGTTCTCTATAAACTTTTAAAAACCGTTTCCATAAATCGGGATTTTTTTTCCCCTTAAACCCTTTTTGCTCCCAACCAAAAAGCCATTTTTTTTCAACGGCTTCTACTACATATTTAGAATCTGAAAAAACAGTTACTTCAATATCATTTTTTTTTAAATTTTCTAATGCCACAATTACCGCTAATAATTCCATTCTATTGTTGGTGGTTAATCTAAAGCCATCAGAAAACTCTTTTTTATAAGGTTTTCCAACCCATTCCATCACAATACCGTAACCTCCTTTTCCGGGATTACCGCTGCAAGCACCATCGGTATAAATATGTACTTTAGAACTCATCTTTTAAAATTACAGATTCAATAACTTTTGGAAAATATTTATATTCTAATTGATGTATTTTATCTGCGATTGAATCTGGAGTGTCATTTAATTCAATTGGAACTTTTTCTTGAAATATAATAGCTCCCTCATCGTAATTTTCATTTACATAATGAATAGTGATACCAGTTTCTTTTTCTTGATTATCAATCACTGCTCTATGCACATTCATTCCAAACATTCCTTTTCCTCCGTATTTAGGCAGTAAGGCAGGATGAATATTGATGATTCTTTGAGGAAATTTTTCAATAATTCGTTTTGGAAATAACCATAAAAATCCTGCTAAAATGACATAATCAACTTCATCTACTAAAAAGCTAAGAAATTCTTCGCTTTCATTTAAATCAAACTTATTGAATATCTTAAAAGAAATATTTAATTTTTTAGCCCGCTCTATTACTTTAGCATTCGGATTATTAGTTAAAACTGAAACAACCTTTATTTCGGCAGAATCACTAAAAAATCGAATAATATTTTCTGCATTAGATCCAGAACCAGAGGCAAAAATGGCAATTCTTTTCAAAATTAAATTACTTTGTAATGTTTACAAAGAAACTAAATTACAACCTCTTGAAATAGTTTTTTAAAACTTTTCTTCTATTAAAAATCTATTTTTCGTAACTTGGACAATTACTTATTTTAAATCATTACACACAATTTGAAAAAAGTTTTTTACTTTTGCCACGTATTAACAATAATAAATTAGAAAATTATGTCAGACATTGCATCAAGAGTAAAAGCCATTATCGTTGATAAATTAGGCGTTGACGAAAATGAAGTTACATTAGAAGCAAGCTTCACAAACGATTTAGGAGCAGATTCACTTGACACTGTTGAGTTGATTATGGAATTCGAAAAAGAATTTGATATTCAAATTCCAGATGACCAAGCAGAAAACATTAGTACAGTTGGTCAAGCGATTAGTTATATAGAAGACGCTAAAAAGTAATTAACTTATGGAGTTAAAACGAGTTGTTGTAACCGGACTTGGAGCATTAACTCCTATAGGTAATACTGTATCAGAATATTGGAGTGGTCTAACTAACGGTGTTAGTGGAGCCGCTCCAATTACTTATTTTGATACGACTAACTTTAAAACTAAGTTTGGTTGTGAAGTCAAAAATTTTAATATTGAAGACTTTATAGACCGAAAAGAAGCGCGTAAAATGGATCGTTTTACGCAATACGCTATGGTAGTTGCCGATGAGGCAATTATAGATTCAAAATTAGATATTGACGCTCTCGATAAAGATCGAGTTGGCGTTATTTGGGGAGCTGGAATTGGTGGAATCGAAACATTCCAAAATGAAATGATAGATTATGTTAAAGGTAATTTTACTCCTCGTTTCAATCCTTTCTTTATTCCAAAATTAATTGCAGATATTGCTCCTGGTTATATCTCAATTAAATATGGTTTTAGAGGTTTAAACTTTACAACTGTTTCTGCATGTGCTTCTTCTTCTAATGCAATTATTGATGCACTGAATTATATTCGTTTAGGGTATGCAGATGTAATTGTGACCGGAGGTTCTGAAGCTGCTATTACACAAGCCGGAATGGGTGGATTTAATGCACTTCATGCACTTTCTACTAGAAATGATGACCCCTCAACAGCTTCAAGACCATTTGATAAAAATAGAGATGGATTTGTTATGGGCGAAGGAGCAGGAGCATTAATTTTAGAAGATTATGATCACGCTGTAAAACGTGGTGCTACAATTTACGCTGAAGTAATTGGAGGCGGATTATCTGCTGATGCTTATCACATTACCGCCCCACATCCAGAAGGTTTGGGAGCTAAAAATGTAATGGCAAATTGCTTAAGAGATGCAAAAATTTCTCCCTCAGAAGTAGATGCAATTAATATGCACGGAACCTCAACTCCTCTTGGTGATGTTGCAGAATCTAAGGCTGTTAAAGAAATCTTTGGTGAACATGCTTACAACATCAATATTAATTCAACTAAGTCAATGACAGGGCATCTTCTTGGCGCTGCTGGTGCTGTAGAAGCAATTGCTTCTTTACTTTCAATTAAATATGGTATAGTACCACCAACTATTAATTTTTCGACTCCTGATGAAAATATAGACCCAAAACTAAATTTCACTTTTAATAAAGCTCAACAAAGAGATGTAAAAGTAGCCATGAGTAACACTTTTGGTTTTGGAGGTCATAATGCTTGTATATTATTTAAAAAAATAGATTCATAAATCTATTTACAGAATGAATATCATTCGAAAATTTATTAAATCTGAATCGCCTTCCGATAAAATTCTAGAAACAGAATTAAAAAGAATATTGGGTTACACACCTAAAAATCTATTTTATTACAAAAAAGCATTTATTCACAGCTCTGTTAAAGAATTTGATGCCTCTGGAAATCCAATAAATTATGAACGCTTAGAATTTTTAGGAGATGCCATGCTTAATGCAGTAATTGCATCCTATTTATTTAAAAAAGTTCCTAAAGCTGATGAAGGGTATTTAACTCAAATGCGTTCCAAAATTGTGAGTCGTAAACACTTGAATGAATTAGGTTTAGATTTAAAATTAATCAGATTTGTTAAAAGTCATGTTTCCGTACAAAAATTTGGTGATAACATTCATGGAAATATTTTTGAAGCATTAATTGGGGCTATTTTTTTAGATAGAGGTTATGAATGTGTAGAAAAATTTATTTATAATAGAGTCATTATTCCTTATGTTGATATTCCAAAATTGGAAGGAAAAGTTTCAAGTTATAAGAGTTTAATGTTAGAATGGTGTCAAAAACAAAAAAAAGATTTTCATTTTGAAGTTTATGAAGACTCTGGTAATGAAAAAATTAAACAATTTAGTGTTAAGCTTTTAATTGATTCCAAACAAGTTTCAAAAGGTAGAGCAACTTCAAAAAAGAAAGCTGAAGAAATGGCTTCAAAAAGAGCTTTTTACGCTTTACAACATCAAATTGAAAACATTTAATATTGAACTTAAACTAAATCGTTTTCGCATATTTTTAACTTAAATTAAATAAACAATCCTTAATTTAGCAAACTAACAGTTGTTAATTAGCATGCCTACTTATTCTTTAGATATAAGTGATTTTATTGAAACTTCCTTTTCATTATTTGGAATCAAAACTTCATTAGATGATTTTCGTCTTGCTTATTTTCTAAATAAACAGTTGAAAACTAGATTTGAAAAAACTGAAAACAATTTAGAATTTGAACAAAACAAAACAAAACAATCGTTTTCTCTTTTCAATTATGAAGATCTCTATAATTATAATGAGTGGTTTTTGATATCTAATAAATTTGCACAAACAGGTATAAATAACCAAGTCGTTAATTTATTTACAACTACTAATTACAACTTTGATTCTATAAATTATCTAATCCCAGAACGAAAATCATTTGATTTTTTCCTCAAAATTACTGGAGGAGTGAAGCATACTTTTAGTAAAGAATTAATTCAAAACATAAAATCAATTCAACAAATTGAAGCTGTTTTTGAAATAAATCCTGATGAATTAAAATCAAAAGATTTTTTAATATTTTAAATTATGCCAATAAACAAAAAAACAAAAATTGTAGCAACCTTAGGACCAGCATGTGACGATAAGGAAATTATGAGAGCTATGATTAGAAAAGGAGTAAACGTTTTTCGTATTAATTTCTCTCACGCAGATTATGAAGAGGTAAAAAAACGTATCCAAAAAATTAGAAATCTCAATGAAGAATACGGATACAGAACTGCTATTTTAGCTGACTTACAGGGTCCAAAATTACGTGTAGGGGTTATGAAAGAAAATATTTTCTTAAATGAAAATGATGAATTTACTTTCACAACTCATGAGTGTATTGGAGATCATAAAAAAGCATTCATGACCTATCAAGCATTCCCTAAAGATGTAAAAGCAGGAGAACATATTTTAGTAGATGACGGAAAACTAAAATTTGAAGTAATCAGCTCTAATAATATTGATGAAGTTAAAACCAAAGTATTAGTAGGCGGTACATTAAGTTCAAAAAAAGGGGTTAACTTACCAAATACTAAAGTGTCTTTACCTGCCCTTACCGAAAAAGATAAAAAAGATGCTATTTTTGCTATTGAGCAAGAAGTAGATTGGTTTGCATTGTCTTTTGTGAGGACAAAAAAAGATTTAACAGATTTACATGAGTTAATAGCCAAACACTCTCCTGTTAAAATTCCTATAATTGCCAAAATTGAAAAACCAGAAGCGGTTAAAAACATCGACAAAATAATTACAAAATGTGATGGTTTGATGGTTGCACGTGGCGATTTAGGCGTTGAACTTCCCATGGAACAAGTGCCGCTAATTCAAAAAATGTTGGTACTAAAAGCAAAACAAGCTCGTATCCCAGTGATTGTTGCAACCCAAATGATGGAGACCATGATTACCAATCAAGTTCCAACACGTGCAGAAGTTAATGATGTAGCAAATTCTATTATTGATGGTGCTGACGCCGTAATGCTTTCTGGTGAAACCTCAGTTGGAGCTCATCCTATAAAAGTAATTGAACAAATGTCTAACATTATTAAAAGTGTAGAAAGCGCACCTATAATTAAGGTTCCACAAGAATTGGTCTATATTCGCACAAAACGTTTTATAACTAAAGCAATCTGTTATCACGCCGCTTTAATGTCAAAAGATTTGGGCGCTAAAATCATTACCTCTTTTACCAATTCAGGTTATACAGCATTTCAAATTTCTGCATGGAGACCTGATGCTGATATAATTGTTTTTTCTTCTAATAAACGTATCGTGAATAGATTGAGTTTGCTTTGGGGAGTTAAAGCATTTTACAATGATAAAATGTTAGAAATTGATGAAACTATTAAGGAAATTAATAAATTTCTCATCGATAGAAAATACGTAACTCATGGTGATTTTATTATTAGTTTAACCTCAATGCCAACAGAAGCTACAGGGATGACTAATACTATTAGAGTTTCTGAAATTAAATAATATAAAAAAGGGAGTTTTTAATAGACTGCACTCAAAAAGTTTTACACTATATTGAGACAGTTCAAAAACTCCCTTTTTTATTTTGACTGCTGAATTGTATAAAGTGCAAAAGAAGCTAGCCAATGTGCGCCGGCGTATTCTCCACTATCCATCTTAGCATAACTTGCGTTAAAATGTTGATTGGCTAAATCAATCATTTTGTGATTTTCTAAATGTTTTCCTAATTCATACAAACACCATGCTCTGCTAAAATTAAGTCCATCTAGATGTGCTAATTTTCCATCAGAACGATCCGAAACTTCTGCTATTTGAAAATATAAGGAAGGGTTTTTGCTAAATTCTGGTAAAAAAGCATCAAACCATTTTTCAAACTTCTCTTTAGGCAATACTTTCATCATCAAAACTGCTTCTTGTAAACACGGAGAGAAAAAATCAAATCCGTTAGGTTCCCAAGTTACAGGACAATTAGTGTCTTTTGAAAAATAATCTATGGCTCTTTGTTTTATTAATTGTGCTAATTCTGGATGATATTTTACAGCATAATCCAATGCAAATGACATACCGAAAGCAATATTTGGATGTTCTCCAACTCTTATTGGATAAGTAAGTTTTGGTAAAAATTCAATATATTTTGTAATTAATAAATCAACTAAGGGTTGTAGGTTTCTATCTAATTCATTCGCAGCAGGATGTTCCCATTCTTTTAAAACCTCTGACAGTTTTAAAACCCAAGCCCATCCATAGGTTCTTTCGTAGGTGTTGTTATGAACATCATAGAAATACAGCATTTCTTTTTCAATGTTTTCTTTAGTGATAGTTGTCTTTAATTTTATAAGGATTGCTTCCTGAAACTCAAAATTGGGTATTTCTTTTAGAATAGTTACCAAAGTCCAATGTCCATGAACAGATGAATGCCAATCAAAACATCCATAAAAAGCTGGATGTAATTCTTTGGGAGATTTTAAATAACTGGCGTCACCAATGACTTGATTTAGTTTATTAGGGTATTCTTGCTCAATACAATCATAGGCAAAATGATACAAATATGCCGCCTTTTTTAAATCTAAAACAGGTTTAGCCTCTTGAATTAATTTAATTTCATCTTTAGATAATTTTTCTTCACAACTAAAAAATATAGTTGAAAAAATTAATACTAAAATTATTTTACTTTTCATAAGTGGGGAAATTTATACGTTTAACTATTATTGTAGCATCACTTGTAACATAAGGTTTAGGCATCATTATATTGGTTCTTGGACTGGTTTTAATTAAGTCATTATTTAATAAATCAAATTTTGTTTCATAAATATTTACATCAAATTCTTCAAAAGAAGACACTATTAAAGTAATTTCTAATGGCTCACTTTTATGAAAATAGTAACTCATTACTTGACGATTTTTAGAAACTTTAAAAAGAGGCTCATCAGAATTACTTTTTTCTTCATCACCATTAATTTTGATAGAAAATACGCGTAAAGGATTTAAAGCTATCATTTCCATTTTGTTGGCTTTTCGATTACTTTGAAAAAGGATTTTGAGGTATCGTTGGTAATTAAAAACAGAATCACTTAAAACCGTAATTGTTGGTGTTGACAAATCTAATAATTTAGTTTCAAGTTGATAGTTTATTGAGGTATCAAATTTGCTTTTAAAGAATATTTTATTTTCATTGTTAGGATGTTCCTCACTTAAGTATTGTTTTGTAAACTCATCTAATTTTTTATCAAAACTAAGCCATGACGCTTTATTTTCTTCAATATTCATGATATAAATAAGACTATTTGGTTTTCTTTGATCTGAATTATACCCCGAATCTATATGAGCTTTGAAGAGGAATAAGATGCCAGCAACTAACAATATTATTTTTAATTTATAATCATTTTGATAAAAAATGGGCAACATTAAAACTAAAATTAAAACTAACAAAATAGAACTTGCAACTAACATTTCTAAGCCTAAAGCTACTGGAAGCATATATACAAAAGGTATAAAAAGCATCATTAAAGGAAATGCTAAAAGGGAATGCCACCATATTGGTGTTTTTATCTTTTTATTAAATAATATGAATCCGAAGCTTATGAGTACAAATAATAACGGAATTACCATATAACTTGCTCCAATTATTTTAAATGGAACCGCAAGTGAAATAAATAACCAAAAAATTAACGGAGCAATCATTAAGTTTTCTAATGAATTTTTCTTGGAAAATTTTTGATAGATTATTAGAAAACCAACTACTGAAAATAAAGAAAATGCAATAATATAGAAAACTCCGTTATAGGTAAATTTATTAATCATATCTCCATATTGCGGATAGAGTATTTTTATAAATTTCCATCCAAAAAAAGAAAATAAACCTACAGAAATAAGTGATAGTAATAAAGGTAAAAATCCTTTTAATATATTTTTTACAGTTAATTTATCCTGCTTAAATCCGTAAAATAAAAGAACTCCAAAAAACATAAAAGCAATTAAAAGCATTGGAAAAATCCATGAAGTTGGATAATAAATCAAACCAAATGGTGAGATATTAAAAAAGATATAATCTTCATCGCTTTTCAAATCGGAAATGGATTCTTGTGAAAAATAATTTAAGGTAGCCATTAAATATGTTCCTTGATGTTCAAGTGTATTTTTGTCTAACCTTTCATAAGAATCTTGTGCTGTATGATAATCAAAATGATCATCAATAAAGGCAAAATTATATCCATCAATATTAGCATCTTCTCTAAAAACAGTTAAATCTGTATCATTTGGAAGCGATTTATAAATACTGTAAGCAATTGAGTTTGAAACGGGATATGGCGCATTTGCATTCGCAAAAGCTTCTATAAATTTTTTATTCCCTTGATTGGTTTCTAACAACATATAACTCGGGCCTCCGCTTCCTCTTGCTTCAAAATTTAATACTAACTTCACATATTTAGCCCATGGATGATATTTAACAAAGGCTTTTGCACCTAATAAGCCTAACTCTTCACCATCAGAAATAAGTATAATAATGTCATTCTTCGGTTTTTTATTTGTCGATAAAAAAGCTCTAACTCCTTCAATTATAGCAGCTACACCACTCCCGGCATCACTTGCTCCCAAAGATGCATGTGGACTAGAATCATAGTGACTTAATAACATTAAAGCTTCAGAATTATTTTCTCCAGGAATTCTTGCTAAAATATTATGTAATGTTGCAGAAGCACGCCATTTATTATTTGTTGCCACTTGCTGTTGAATTTCTACATCTAAACCTAACTTTTGTAATTCAGAAACAATATAATTTCGAACTTCTTCATGAGCTTCAGCACCTACAAAATGTGGTTTTTTAGAAATTTCTTTTACGTGAACAAGAGCTCTTTCTGTAGAAAATTTTTCAATAGGAATGTCTAAAGTTGTAATATTTCTTGGAAGCAGGGAATAAATACTCCAAAATACGGTAGCAATAATGATGATATAAGTAATTAATAATGAATAATTTTTTGATTTCATATCATTTTTTTATCATTAGGGTCATTTAAAATTAGTCTTTTTTTTCTTTCAATAATGACATTTAATTTAATTGATATCATTTTTTTTAAATCTGTTTATTTTCTATTTAATTTTTTAATCCTTTTTCATTATATTTAGGATCACAAAAACCAACACATATGGCAGTTAAAAGTTTTCAAGGACAAAGAGCAGATAGTGAAGTAGAAAAATCTAAAATTCTAGTAAAACATCACATGGCTGAAAAATTAATTACATTTAAACCAGAACAATCTGTATTAGACGTAATGGAATTATTGATAAAAAACAAAATTTCTGGCGGACCTGTTGTTGATGATCACGGAGAATTGGTTGGCATCATCTCTGAAGGAGATTGTTTAAAACAAATATCTCAAAGTCAATATTACAATTTACCGATGACTGATATTAAAGTTAAAGATTACATGATTAAAGAAGTAAAAACTATTGATGCTTATTTAACTGTTTTTGAGGCGGCAGACCAGTTTTTAAATACTCATATTAGACGGTTTCCGGTAATGAAACAAGGTAAACTTATCGGGCAAATTAGTCAACGAGATGTATTGGATGCGGTTTTAAAAATGAAGAATCAAAAGTGGTAATTACGCTCTTTTAATCAGCAAATAATAGTCGTTTTCCAATTCTAAATAGCCTTGGTCGTAACAATAGAAATAAACATTTTCTGTTTTTGTTACATACATTGAGGTAAAATAATTAAAATCAAAACCAAGTTGTAACAGTTTACTTCTGTTTATCTTGGTTTTTCCTGTTTTATTGAGTTCGGTTAAAATTCGATGATTTTTCTTCAACCAATTATTGGTATTTCTAATAAGGTTAGTCGCATCTTTATTTGATTTATTGTGATAGGCATTTCGGCAATAATCAGAACAAAACTTTTTATCGGTTCGTCCTTTTATGGACTCTCCACAGTCTAAACATTGATTAGTTTCTTGATTCATAGCTGTTTGATTTTTATCAAATATACTATTTTATTGTATAAAGTAATAAAATTAAAAGATTGAAAGATTAAAAGATTGAAAAGTTGTAAAGTTTAACATCCAAACATTAAACTTGAAACTTTTAACATAAAAAACCGTTTACAAACGACTACAAACGGAAGTAAATGCTTTACAACCGAATCTTTTTCTGAATCTGTTATTTCTTTGTCTCGTTCAATCAAAATTAATGTTTAACCAAAAAAATCGAATGTTATGAGTAATTTAAGAAACAAAGTTCAGTTAATCGGTCATTTAGGAAATGATCCTGAAATCATCAATTTAGAATCAGGTAAAAAAATCGCGAAATTTACGATCGCTACAAATGAATCCTATAAAAATGATAAAGGTGAAAAAGTAGATGATACCCAATGGCACAATTTAGTAGCGTGGAATAAAACTGCAGAAATCGTTGAAAAATACCTTAAAAAAGGAAAAGAAGTGGTTGTAGAAGGCAAATTAACGTCTCGTTCTTATGACGACAAAGAAGGAAATAAACGTTATGTTACCGAAATAGTGGTACAAGAATTATTGATGTTAGGCGGGAAATAATCCAACCAAATCAATTAAAAAAAGCTGTTTGATAAAATTCAAACAGCTTTTTTTTATTAAAAACTCATACTCAACTGAATGCGTTTCCTATCAATATCAACTTCCAAAATTTTTACGCGCACGTGCTGTTGTAACTGCACTACTTGGTTGATATCGCTCACAAATTGATTGCTTACCTGAGAAATATGCACCAATCCGCTTTCTTTGATTCCGATATCTACAAAACACCCAAAATTGGTAATATTATTAATAATTCCGGGTAAAATTTGACCAATTTTTAAATCTTTAATGGTGGATATTGTTGGGTCAAACTCAAATATTTTGGTTTTTTTACGCGGATCTAATCCCGGTTTTTCCAATTCTTTTATAATATCTGTCAATGTTGGAATTCCGACTGAATCAGTACAATAATTTTTAAGTTGGATGGTAGATAACAATTCTTTATTGCCAATTAAATCAGCTACTTTTACTTTTAAATCTTTGGCCATTTTAGCAACAATTCCATAACTTTCTGGATGAACCGCAGAATTATCTAACGGATTTTCAGCACCTACAATACGCAAAAATGCGGCACCTTGTTCAAAAGCTTTTTCGCCTAATCGTTTAACTTTTTTAATCTCATTTCTCGATTTAAATGCACCATTTTCAGATCTGTATTCAATAATAGTTGAAGCCAATTTTTCACCAATTCCGGAAACAGAACTCAATAATGGTTTACTTGCGGTATTGATATTTACACCAACAGCATTGACGCAACTCATCAATACCAAATCCAATTCATCTTGTAATTTAGTTTGATTTACATCGTGTTGGTATTGTCCAACCCCGATAGATTTTGGGTCAATTTTAACCAACTCTGCTAGCGGATCTGCCAATCTGCGCCCAATAGATACCGAACCTCTAACGGTAACATCGTAATTTGGAAATTCATCACGAGCCATTTTTGAGGCCGAATATACAGAAGCTCCTGCCTCATTTACCACAAAAACTTGTACATCAGTAGTAAATCGCATACGTTTAATTAATTGTTCTGTTTCTCTTGATGCGGTTCCGTTACCAATAGCAATTGCTTCAATTTTATAGGCTTCTACCAATGAATTAATCTTTTTCATTGCCATAGCTGATTCATTTTGAGGCGGATGCGGATAGATGGTTTCGTTGTGCAACAAATCGCCTTGACGATTTAAACAAACTACTTTACATCCAGATCTAAATCCGGGATCAATAGCCAAAATAGTTTTCTCGCCCAAAGGCGGACTCAACAACAATTGACGTAAATTATTAGCAAAAACTTTTATGGCCGTTTCATCGGCTTTTTCTTTCGCATTATTTAATGCCTCATTAGAAAGTGCAGGAGCTAATAATCTTTTAAAAGCATCATCCGCAGTCATTTTTATTTGATTTGAACACTCATTATTTGCTTTAATAAATTTTTCATGAATGTATTGAATGGCTTCTTCTGATTCTATTGTAATATCAATCTTAACTATTTTTTCTTGCGCTGCTCTTAACATTGCTAACAATCGGTGAGATGGACAACGATGTAATGCTTCAGACCAATCGAAATAATCTGCATATTTTTGAGCAGATTCATCAGATAATTTTGCTTTGATAACCTTAGAGGTAATAGTCGATTTTCTGGCAAACAAATTTCTAAGTCTATTTCTAACTCCTAAATGTTCATTTATCCACTCAGCAATAATATGACGTGCCCCCTCTAATGCTTCATCTTCATTAGCAACTTTATCATTAAGGTATTTTGATGCAACAAACTCAATATCATTCGTATTTTGAGCCATGATTATTTTAGCCAAAGGTTCTAAACCATTTTCTCGGGCAGTATCAGCTTTGGTTTTCCGCTTTTTCTTATAGGGAAGATAAATATCTTCTAAATCGGTTAAATTATCACAATTCGTGATTTTTTGTTGCAACTCATCTGTTAAAACTTGTTGCTCTTCCATCGATTTTAAAATGCTGATTTTACGTGCTTCTAAATCATCAAATAACTTTTTATATTTCTGAATATCAGCAATTTGAACTTCGTCTAAATTGCCTGTTAACTCCTTGCGGTATCGTGAAATAAAAGGAATGGTACAATCGTCATTTAACAATTGAACTGTATTTTCAATACTGCGTTGCGGCAATGCCGTGTTTTTATGGATAAAGGAAATTTGTTGCATATTTTTTTGCTAAATTAAATCAATTGTTAACCAGACGTAAGAACATATATAAAAGATAAAAGACTATTGTCTTAGAAAACAATTGATGTAATCTGTCAATCTCAATACTCACATCTCAATACTCAATACTCAAATGATTTTACTAAAATATGAAAATCAAAAATTTCTTTTCCTACCGAAAACAAATGTTCTCCAACTGCTTCAAAACCGTGTTTTTTATAAAATTTTAAGGCTCTGAAATTGGTTTTTAAAACAGATAACCAAATGGTTTTCTTACCTAATTTTAAAGTTTCATCAAACATAGCTTGTTGAAGTGGCGCTCCTATTTGTTTATTTAAATAATCTTTTCTAAGATATATTTTTTGCAACTGAGCACAATTAGCATCATCAACTTCAGAAATAGGTGAATATTTTTTGAGTTTAGCATAACCAATAGGTAATTCATTTACAAAAGCCAGCCAAAAAACATTGTTTTCTTTTTCAATACTTGAGCGGATTTTTAACACCGAAAAAGTAGTGTCGAAATAATTAATTAAATCATTTCTATCTCTAAAATGATGACCAAAAGTTTCATCAAAAGTAATTTGAGCCAAGGTGGCCACTATTTCTGCATCAGCAACTGTTGCTTTTCTGAT
>JAMPYA010000206.1 GCA_023700885.1 Flavobacteriaceae bacterium | reverse complement strand
TAAAAACAATTATGTTGGGAGTTAAAAATAATTCAACCACCAACCAATTTGCAGAAATTTGGTTTAATGAGTTAAGAGTTTCAGATTTTGATAATAAAGGAGGTTGGGCTGCTGTAATTGGTGCGGATGCTAATTTTGCTGATTTTGCAAATGTTTCATTAACAGGAAGAATGGAAACTAAAGGTTTCGGTACATTAGAGCAGAGAGTAAATGAAAGAAATCAGGAAGAAACAAGATTATACGATGTTGTAACCAGCGTAAATTTAGGAAAAGTACTGCCAAAAGATTGGGGACTTCAAATACCGATGAATTATGCTATTTCAGAAGAGTTTAGAGACCCTAAATATGATCCTCAATATCAAGATGTATTGTTTGATGATGCAAAAGATATCAATCCAAATAGCAAAGAAGCGCAGGATTACACCAAACGTACAAGTGTCAGTTTTTTAAATGTTCGAAAAGATAAATCAACTTCTAAAAAACGTGATACAAGATTTTACGATATTGAAAATATTTCAGCTTCAATTGCCTATAATGAAATGACACATACTAGTTATGAGGTTCAAAAATATATAGACCAAAATGTGCGAGCCTCCATACATTATAATCATTCGTTTAAACCTTGGGTTATTGAGCCGCTTAAAAAAGTAAGTTTTTTAAATAGTAGTAAATATTTAAAATTATTTCAAGATATAAACGTCAATTTTATACCGACAAGTATCTCTTTAAACTCTGGAATTATAAGAAGCTATAATGAACAGCTTTCTAGAAGTTTAATAGAAGGCTTACCTCAATTACCAACATTAACCCAAAGACATTTTATGTTTGATTGGGACTATTCTGTTAATTATAATTTAACCAAATCGCTTCAATTTACTTTTAGAGCAGTAAATAATTATTTATACGATGAATTTAATCCTGATGATGATATTAAATTATTTGATAAATTTTTTACTGTTGGAAGACCAAAACAATACCATCAAACTTTAAATGGAACCTATAAAATTCCGTTACAAAAAATTCCGATTTTAGATTTTATTTCGGCTAATTATACCTATACTGCAGATTTTGATTGGCAGGCATCATCTGCTTATTTTCAAGAACAACTTGGAAACACTATTCAGAACGCTAATACCCATAATTTAAGTTTGGATTTAGACATGAATAAATTCTACCAAACTATTGGCATAACACCTGCAAATACTAGAAGAACAATTCAAACTGGAGTAACAGATACTAAGAATAATGAGTGGTTAAATTCCTTCAAAAATATTTTGACGTCTGTTAAAAAAGCACGTTTAAGTTATTCTGAAAATAATGGAACACTTTTACCGGGTTATGTCCCGGAAATTGGATTTTTAGGTAGAGATAATTATTCGGGTAGTTTAGCACCAACTTTAGGATTTGTATTCGGTAGTCAGATTGATATTAGAAATATGGCAATTGAAAAAGGCTGGTTACTCTCAAGAAATGTTTCAGATCCGTACTACAATAAAACGTACAGTCAAACACATTTTGAAAAAATGGATGTTTCAGTTGATATAAGACCTAATAACTCATTAGATATTGAATTACTGGCTAATAAAATATACACCAGTAATTTATCACAACAATTAGATGTAGTTAACGGTGTTTTAGATTCACAAGCACCAATTTCAGAATTTGGAAATTTTAGCACTAGTTTTTTAATGATTGGAACTGCTTTTAAAGATTACGATCAACTTTTTGAAGATTTTAAAAATAATAGAACCATAATTGCAGAAAGATTATCAATTCAGGCCAATCTAACTACAACAGATGGATTTGGCTTTAACAGTCAACAAGTTATGTTACCTGCATTTTTAGCAGCATACGGAGGGCAATCTGCATCAAGTGTAAAATTAAGTCCATTTAGAAATGTTCCAATGCCAAACTGGAAAATTAATTTTAAAGGCTTAATGCAAGTTAAATGGTTTAAAGATAATTTTAGAAGTTTTACGGTTTCTCATAGTTATCGTTCGTTATATTCAATTACTAATTTTAGTAATAATAATCAGTATAGTGAAAATACTGCCTACATCAATAAAGACATTTCAGGTAATTTTTACAATAAATTATTGCTTTCAAATGTTAATTTGATTGAAGAATTTTCACCATTAATTAAGGTTGATGTTCGTATGCAAAACTCACTTTCATTTAAAGGTGAAATCAAAAAAGACAGAGCAATAAGTCTCAATTTCAATAACAACACTGTAACTCAGGTTAAAGGATTAGAGTATGTTGTTGGTGTTGGATATCGCATAAAAGATGTACAAATGAGATTTAGAATTGCTGATGAGCAAACCAATATAAAAGGCGATTTAAATTTAAAATTAGATGTATCTTTGCGGGATAATATCACTTTGATACGTTCTATAAATGAGGAAAATGACCAAATAACGGGAGGGCAAAGACTGTTATCGCTTAAATTTTTAGCCGATTATGCTCTATCCAAAAATTTAACAGGCTCCCTTTATTTTGACCAAAACGCATCAAGTTATGCTATTTCAACAACCTTCCCAAGAAAATCGATAGGTGCCGGAATTAGTGTTAGATATTTAATAGGGAATTAGAAAATTTAAATAAATAATAATTAATATATAATCAAATGAAAATACCTACAAATTTAAAGTACACTAAAGATCATGAATGGGTACTTATAGAAGGAGAAATCGCTACGATTGGCATTACTCACTTTGCACAAGGTGAACTTGGAGATATCGTTTATGTAGATGTTGATACCGTAGAAGAAACAGTTGAAAAAGATGCTGTCTTTGGAACCGTAGAAGCCGTAAAAACGGTGTCAGATTTATTTATGCCATTAACTGGTGAAGTTATTGAGTTTAATGAAGTATTAGGAGATGAGCCAGCTAAAATAAATACTGATCCATATGGCGACGGTTGGATTATTAAAGTTAGAATAGCAGATTTATCTCAAGTTGAAGATTTATTAGATGCTCAAGCGTATAGTGAACTTATTGGAGGATAAATCCTTATATATTGCAATTTTATTAACTCTTTTAATTGCTTATTTAAGTTTTATATCATTAAATAAAATAATACCCAAATTAGAATTTGGGTATTTTGATAAAATAGCACACTTAATATCTTATTTATCATTGTCATTTAGTTGGTTTCTTGCATTATGTTTAAAAAATGAATCAAATTTAAAAACAATTATAATTGTTTTAAGTATTACTATTTATGGTATAATTATTGAAATAATACAAGGAAATTATACTCCAAATAGAGAAGCTGATTTTTATGATGTATTGGCAAATACAATTGGTGTATTAATTGGTTTAGTATTATTTATTTTGTGGATTCAAAAAAGAAAGGTTTTAAAATAAATTGCATTTGTTATATAAAAATTATTAAATTAGCACCTTATAAAATTAGTCATCAATGAAAATTAAGAAAAGCCCTAAAGCAACCTTAGAAAATTATAATAAGTTGTTTATGCAATTAGGCTTGGTACTTGCCCTTTTGGTAGTGCATTTAGCAATTGAATATAAAACTTATGATCGTGTTATTACTCAACTTGG
>JAMPYA010000026.1 GCA_023700885.1 Flavobacteriaceae bacterium | reverse complement strand
AGGAATGAACAATTCCATATGACAAATGAAAAAAAATAAAATATCTACATATGAAAAAATTGTACATTTTATTATTAATCGGATTCACAGTAAGTTTCTTAAGTTGTGAAGTTGATGATATATGTTTAGAACCCACTACTCCACAGTTAATCATTCGTTTTTATGATGCTGCTAAACCGACTGTTAAAAAATCAGTAACAAATTTAAATGTATGGGTTCAAGGAAAAGACAGTATCGTAAAAAATAAAGCAACAGATTCAATAGCAATTCCACTTAAAACGGATTCAGATATAACAATTTATAAATTTTCATCCGCTAATTTAGTAGATGAAATTACGTATTCTTATCAAAGAAATGAAGTGTTTGTTTCAAGATCTTGTGGTTATAAAACGGTATTTCAAAATATAATAGCATCTAAACCAACTGCTAATTGGATAAAACAAATGATAATTATAAATCCTACAATTGAAAATGAAAAAAACGCACATATTAATATTATGCACTAGTCTTTTTTTACTATCAATTGGAAACAATGTTTTTGCTCAAAAAACCGATAGTTTAAAAGTTAAAAAACCCTATAGTTTAAGATTAGGAGTTGATATTAGTAAACCCATCATAGGTTTATTTGATAAAGACTTTTCTGGATTTGAATTAACTGGCGATTTTAGATTTAAAAACCGCTATTACATTGCTTCTGAAATTGGATATACTAACAAAACAACATCCGAAGAATATATAAATTTTACTACAAAAGGTTCTTACATTAAACTTGGAGCTAATTACAATGCCTACAATAACTGGTTAGACATGAACAATGAAATTTTTGTAGGAGTTCGATATGGTTTTAGCACATTTAATCAAACAGTTAATAGTTATACAATTTATCAAAATGGAACTTATTTTGATGAATATTTTGTTCAAAATCCGATAAAATATGATGATTTAACAGCGCATTGGGCTGAATTTATATTAGGAATTAAAGTAGAAACCTTTAAAAATTTATTTTTAGGAGCAAGTGTAAGTTTTAATTCTTTGTTAAAAACCACTGATCCTGTTAATTTTGAAAACTTATATATTCCAGGATTTAATAAACGTCATTTAAACAGTAGTGGCGCTGGCTTTAATTATACAGTTTCTTATCAAATACCATTGTATAAAAAAGTTAAATAGTTACATTTGTAGTGATGCCTTAAATTATATGAAACCATTTACTGTCGTATTATTTTTATTAGGAATTTTACTTTTCATTACAGGAAAAGTATTTTTTGATATCAATAACTTTTACAATCCGTTACTTTCTATAACTGGCATTATTCTGGTTTTTTTTGCTGTTTTATTATTGATTTGGAATAAGGTAAGTAAGTCCTAACTTATGAGTAAAAAAAAATCAAATAGTTTATCCGATTTAGGAGGATTTATCTTTTCTACAAATGCTTCATTTGAATTTGAAAAAGATGAAATTCAAGAAACATTGTCACCAAACCAACAGTTTTTAGAAGCCATTTTTTCCAATAAAGGAAGAGGTGGAAAAACAGCTACCATTATTAGTGGTTTTATTGGAACTGAGGATGATTTAAAACAATTAGGAAAGTTATTAAAAACAAAATGCGGAGTTGGAGGCAGTGTAAAAGACAATGAAATAATTATACAAGGAAATTATAGAGATAAAGTAATGGAAATCCTTAAAAAAGAAGGATATAATGTAAAAAGAGTTGGAGGATAACTCCCCTAAAAAATAATAAATGAATAAAATAGCCACATCAGAATTAGTTTTAAACCCTGACGGAAGTGTTTATCACTTAAACCTTTTACCTGAACATATAGCAACAGACATCATTTTTGTGGGTGATCAAAATAGAGTTCCAAAAGTCGCAAAACACTTTGAAAATCAAGAATTTGATATACAAAAAAGAGAATTTAGAACTATTACCGGAACCTATAAAGGTAAAAGAATTACAGTTATATCAACAGGAATTGGTCCTGATAATATTGACATCGTAATGAACGAATTAGACGCTTTGGTAAACATCGATCTAAAAAACAGAACGATTAAAGAAAAACATACCACATTAAATATAGTTCGTATAGGAACCTCAGGTTCTTTACAAACTGATATTCAGGTAGATGGTTTTGTTTTAGGAACACACGGAATTGGTTTTGACGGCGTACTTCACTCTTATGATTGTGAGCATATTTTAGAAAAAGATATTGAAGATGCATTTATAAAACACACTAATTGGAATCCTAGAAAAGCGCGTCCTTATGTTGTAAAAAATAGTGCTGAGTTACAAGCTAAATTAATGAGTGACAAAGTTTATACAGGAATGACCGGAACAGCAGTTGGTTTTTTCGGACCTCAAGGAAGAGTTTTGCGTTTAGCACTTGAAGATGCGGGTTTAAATAATAAAATTGATAGTTTTAATTTTAACGGATTTCGTGTTTCTAATTTAGAAATGGAAACTTCTGCAATTTACGGATTAGCAAAATTATTAGGTCATAATGCTTGTTCTATGAATGCAATTATTGCAAATAGAGCTAATAAAACTTTTAGTAAAGACCCCTACAAACCAGTTGAAGAATTAATTATTTATACACTAGATAAATTAGTAGAATAAAATATTTTAATTACTTTAGCGTTAAATGAATGTAAATTCACCTCAAAAACACTTAATATAACCGTTGAAATATTAATAATATGAAATGAGCAGAAATGCGAATTCCATATGACCAATGAAAAAATAAAATATTCACATATGAAAAAAGTAGTTTTATTATTAGCCGTATTTATTTTTACAATCACTATCACATCATGTAAATCTTCTAAAAGCGGATGTGGTTTAACAAGTGATGCAGCTCCAATTCATAAAACAGTTTCAACAGTAAAAGTTTAATTTAACTCCCCCTTTTTAAATAAAAAAATCCGCTTTTTGCGGATTTTTTATTTTCATTTAAAAGCTTTTAAACTAGCATTTATAGTTTCAATTTTTGCTAAAGCATCAGATTCTTTTTTGCGCTCTATTTCTAACACTTTTTCTGGAGCATTATTTACAAAACGCTCATTAGATAATTTTGTCTGAACAGATTTTAAAAACCCTTCTGTATACTTTAATTCTTGGGTTAATTTCTCAATTTCTGATGCAACATCAATTGAGCCAGTTAACGGAATAAAATATTCATTAGATTTTACCCTAAAACTCAAAGCACTTTCTACTGTTTCATCTACTTCATTCATTGCCGATAAATTGCCCATTTTAATAATTACCGAATTAAATAAATTAGAGATTTTATCATTATTCAAATAAGAGATTTCGATGGGTTCTTTAAATGGAATATTTTTATCTTTTCTGATGGTTCTAATTCCTGATATTACTTCAGAAGCTATTTCAAAATCAGCAATTATAGATTGATTTACAACTTCATTTTTTGGATAAGAAGCTATGATTAATGCTTCTTTCGGAGTTCTTGTTTTGATATGTTGCCAAATTTCTTCTGTTAAAAAAGGCATGTATGGATGTAATACTTTTAAATTTGATTCGAAAAATGCAATAGTGGCATCATATGTATTTTGATCAATTGGTTGTCCAAAAGATGGTTTAATCATTTCTAAATACCAAGATGAAAAATCATCCCAAATCAATTTATAAATACTCATTAAAGCTTCACTTAAACGGTAATTTTCAGATGATTTTTCAACTTCTTCCAATACTTGTTGAAATTTATTTTGATACCATTCTATGGCAATTTTAGAAGCTTCTGGCTGTTCAATTTTTTCTGATTTCTCCCATCCTTGAACTAATCTAAAAGCATTCCAAATTTTGGTAGAGAAATTTCTACCCTGTTCACACAATTCCTCATCAAACAATAAATCATTTCCTGCTGCTGAACTTAATAACAATCCTACTCTTACACCATCAGCACCATATTGATCTATTAAATCTAAAGGTTCTGGAGAATTTCCTAATGATTTAGACATTTTTCTACGTTGTTTATCACGTACTATTCCGGTAAAATATACATTTTGAAAAGGCTTTTCATTTCTAAATTCATATCCGGCAAAAATCATACGAGCAACCCAAAAGAAAATAATATCCGGACCTGTAACCAAATCATTTGTTGGATAATAATAATTTATTTCTTTATTATCAGGATTATTAATTCCGTCAAAAACAGAGATTGGCCATAACCAGGAAGAAAACCATGTATCTAGTGCATCATCATCTTGATGTAAATCGTTTAAGGTTAATTTTTTATCCGATTTTTTATTCGCTAAAATCAATGCTTCTTCTTTAGTTTGAGCCACTACAAAATCAGTTTCACCATCACCAAAATAAAACGCGGGAATTTGATGTCCCCACCACAACTGTCTAGAAATATTCCAGTCTCGTATGTTTTCTAACCAATGACGATAGGTATTTACATAATGCTTTGGGTAAAATTTAATATCTTCATCTTCTAAAACTGCTTTCAATGCCGGCTTAACCAAATCCTCCATTTTTAAAAACCATTGAGCAGAAATTCTAGGTTCTATAACTGCTTTAGTTCTTTCAGAAGTTCCAACACGTTGTAAATGTTTTTCAACTTTTTGTAAATATCCCTTTTCATCAAGTTCTTTTGTAATTGCTGCACGAACAACAAATCGGTCTTTCCCTTCATAATGCAATCCGTATTTATTAAGCGTTGCATCTTCGTTAAAAATATCAATAATTTCTAGTTGATGTTTTTCACCTAATATTTTATCATTCATATCATGTGCCGGAGTTATTTTTAAACAGCCGGTTCCAAATTCCATATCCACATAATCATCAACAATTATCGGAATTACACGATTACAAATAGGAACAATTACTTTCTTACCAATTAAATGTTTAAAACGCTTATCAGCAGGATGAATACAAACGGCGGTGTCTCCTAAAATTGTTTCAGGACGCGTAGTGGCAATGGTTACAAAATCATCACTTCCTTCAACTTGATACTTTAAATAGTATAAATTTCCTTGTTTTTCCTCATATATAACTTCTTCGTCAGATAGCGTTGTTTTAGCTTCTGGATCCCAATTGACCATTCTGAATCCTTTGTAAATCAATCCTTTATTGTATAAATCAACAAAAACTTTGATGACAGATTTACTTAGTTGTTCATCCATAGTAAATTTGGTACGCTCCCAATCACATGATGCTCCTAATTTTTTAAGTTGCTCTAATATTAAGCCACCGTGTTTATCAGTCCAATCCCAAGCGTGTTTTAAAAATTCTTCTCTAGTTAGAGACTCCTTTTCAATTCCTTCACTTTTTAATTTAGCCACAACTTTTGCTTCAGTAGCAATAGACGCATGATCAGTACCTGGAACCCAGCAAGCATTAAATCCTTTTAAACGCGCCTTCCGAATTAAAACATCTTGAATGGTATTGTTTAACATATGACCCATATGTAATACTCCAGTAACGTTTGGAGGCGGAATTACAATAGTGTAAGGTTGCTTTTCATTAGGAACAGAATGAAAAAAATTGTGTTCCATCCAATACTGGTACCATTTTTGTTCTACTGCTTGCGGATTGTATTTAGTCGGAATACTCATGAGTTTATATGATCTTGTTTATTTTATGTAAAATGCAAATGTACAATTCTCCAAATTAACTAAAAAGTATGTACATCAATTAAAAAAACAAAAAATAATGCCTAAATTTACTTTTTAAAAATCTTATATTATGAAAAAAATTGTCTTAACATTCATTGTTTTAGTAAGTGTTTTATCATTAAATGCTCAGGAAATAAAATCTGATGTAATTGTAGATTCAAATGCTCCTGTATTTCAATTTGAAACTGACATTATGGATTATGGAAAAATTACCCAAAACGCTAATGGTGTTAGAAAGTTCAAATTTAAAAATATTGGCAAGAGTGATTTATTAATTACATCTGTTAGTTCATCATGTGGCTGCACAGTTCCAAATTATTCAAAAGAACCTATAAAACCAGGCGGAACAGGAGAAATTGAAATAGCTTACAATACTGCTATTTTAGGAGGTTTTTCTAAAATGATTACAGTATTTTCAAATGCATCTGAACCACAAAAAATACTGAGATTAAAAGGAATTGTAAGTAAAGTTGATGATGAAGTTGTTTTAGAAAAAAAATCGAGCCTTGTTTCTCAAAAATAGCCAAAAAAAAGACAAATTATTCTTCTCTTAGAAAGCGTCTAACTTTTTGCTGACTATTTACAAGTTGTAAAGTTAAAAGCTCCTAAATATATTATTATGGGAGCTTTTTCTATTGAATAAATTATACTATTTTACTTTGATATATTTATTAATGGTTTCTAACAAGAGCACTTTTGTAACGGGTTTTGAGAGGTAATCGGTACAACCAATAGAAAGTGTTTTTTCTTTATCAGCCATCATGGCATAGGCAGTAAGTGCAATAATTGGTATGTTTGGATGTGTTTTTCTGATTTCAATAGTTGCATCCATTCCGTTCATTATAGGCATGTTAAAATCCATTAGGATTAAGTCGATGTTGTTATTTTTTTGTATAACCTCTATCGCTTCTTTGCCATTTAGCACATGTATGAGGGTATAAGGATGACCGTCTAACGCTGCTTCTATATACCAAAAGTTAGTTTCTTCATCTTCGGCAATCAAAATGGTTTTAAATGTTGATAGGACGCAAGTTTCAATTGGTTTTTCGTCACTATTTTTCTCTTTATTTTCGACAAGACAATTAGGAATGGTAAAATGAAAAGTAGCACCCTTATAAGGTTCTGATTCGACCCAAATGTTTCCTCCAAATATTTCTACAATACCTTTGGTAATCGCTAAACCAAGTCCTGAACCTTCTTTTACTTTTAAAATTTCATTATCTGACTGACCAAATCGCTCAAATATATATTGATGGTCTTTAGCATTGATGCCTACACCAGAATCTTTTACATAAAAATGCAATTGATTTGCATCTAAAGTATATCCAAATTCTACTGTCCCATTATGGGTAAATTTAAGGGCATTTTCTAATAAATTGGAAAGAACTTGTGACAAACGGGTTTCATCTAAATTTACAAAACTATTATCATCTTCTAAATATTTAACGGTACTTATACCCGTGTTTTTATTTTTAGGAGATATTTTAAATTGTTGTTGTAATTGGTCTATGAGTTTGTTAAGATTAAATACTGAAGGATTTAATTTTAATTCTTTGGCATCAATTTTAGAAACATCAATAATATCATTGATTAGATTCATCAATCTTTTTCCGCTTGAATTCACTATTTCATGATATTTATCTTTTTTAGAATCAGACAAATCTTGATTCATTAACAAATCGGAGAAGCCTAAAATAGAATTCATGGGCGTTCTAATTTCATGACTCATATTGGCTAAAAAGGCTGATTTTAACCGATCGCTTTCTTCTGCTTTTTCTTTGGCAATTTTTAATTGATCAAACATTCCTTTACGATCAGTAATATCAGATGAAATTCCGACCATACGAATATATTCACCTTGGATGTTAAAAATAGGTGAACCATAATCTCGAATCCATCGTATTTCATTATTAGAAAGAACAATTCTATATTCTACATCATAGTTACCTGATTCACTATTTTCCATAGCATTTAAAACTAACCGTTTATCATTGGGATGTATGATCTCATTCCATATCAATGGATTATTATAGATTTCCTCTTGTGATTTGCCAAATATTTTCTTTACTGAAGGACTTATATATTCAAATTGATGTTCCTTTGGTAAGATTATCCAAAATACATCTTCTAAGTTTTCAGCAATTTCACGGAAACGTGTTTCGCTATTAATTTTAAGTTGATTAACTTTTTCTAATTTTTGTCCAAAATACTTAGAGATTAATAATAAAATAGACACACTGGCCAAAATATAAATATAAAGTAAAATAGAAGATGTAAGTGGTCCAAAAAGGTCATTAACTTCAAAATAGGCTTCTATCAAATGGTCTATCAAAATAAATATTACAATTACTGGGATAAAAACCAGTATTAATCTACTTTCAATAGAAGATTTATAAACATGAGAAAATGGCCAAAATTGAAAATTAATTTGAGCTAGTAACGCATAACTAAATAGAAAAAAACTAAATGAAGATAAAATTGATATGGGTATAATACTTAAGTTGTATAGAATAGGCACATTTTCTACGTAAGTAATTAGAATAAATGCAGTTGTAAAATAAATGATACTAGAAAACCAACCAATTATTTTTTTGTTGGCTTCTTTTTTAAATAATAATATAAGAGCTAGTGATTGAATTACAAAAAGTATTTCAGTAATAATAGACATTCTTCCGGTAAATTCAACACCTAATATAATTTGTTTTTTTGTAAGTAAGGTTTCTATTTCTCCTGTTAAAAATAACGAATCAAATAAAAAAAGGACGGATATTATTAATAGTAAATAGCTTAAAACTGCAAATGAATATTTTATTAATTGAGTTTTGTTATCAATTTTTGACAACATTAAAACTATACAACTTACTATAAAAAGATAAGCTGAACTTTGAGGCATTGGAATAAATGCTTTTGAAACCTGAGCTAGTTGTAACCATCCCGTTTGCCATCCTATTAATACTATAAATGCTACTAATAAAACTGTGATGATGATTTTTTTATCTATATTTTTCATACAATATATTATAGTTAAGGAACTTTTTGAGCTCCTAAATTTTAAAAAATTATTGTTTGAATTTTTTAGAATAACACTTGAGGGAGTTATAATTTTAAAAATTACCCTCAAATATAAATAAAATAAAAATATTAAAATGAACTTTTAAATAAGCTGTTGGGTATAATTATTAAAAACATCAGTTAGAGTGTTTTTTATGAAGTATCTATCATTACTTTTCAAAATTAAAATTTTGAAAAACGCGAAGTGACATGAAAAAAATGTATTGAGAACTTTTTTTAACCATCATTTTTCAGTTATCGATACAATCTTTCCCTAAAGCGGAATCACACGAACTGATAAAAAATTATTACTTAGTTGGTTAAAAAAACTATTAAAGATAGGCTGTGATTGATATTTAAAAAGAGGTCGTCTGAAAATTATTTCAAACGACCTCTATTGATAATAAAAAATTAAAACTCTAAATCTGCAACTAAATCAAATTCATCATAAATGGCTTTATCTTGTAAGTTTTCAAAAAAACTAGTTGAGCCATATCTAATGTCGTATTTTGTTCTATCAATTTTTACAGTAGCCGTTGCTTTATTTCCGTAAATAGAAATTACAAATGTAATGGGGTTGGTTTTACCTTTAATCGTAAGGTTGCCTTTAACTTCATACGAATTCTTTCCAGTTGCTTTTACAGATGTAAATATTAAATTGGCAGTAGGAAAAGCTTCTACTCCAAAAAAATCATCTGATTTTAAATGACCTTCTAATTTTCCTTTGTATTCACCTGTTAAATCAGTACATATAATAGTATTCATATCGATTACAAACTGACCTCCTGTTAATTTGCCATTTTTAAATTCTAATAATCCAGATTTTAAAGAAATACTACCTTCATGAGAACCAGTTACTTTGTAACCTTTCCAAACTACTTTACTTTTATTTAATTTAATTTCCTTTTTTTCAATAGTAGTGAAAGAAAGGGTAATAAATGTAACCAGTGTTACTAATGCTAAATTTTTAACGATGTTTTTCATAATGTTTTGTTTTTATTAATTAATGATTATTACTATTTGATTTAATATTATCTGTGCTAAAATTTACTCAGTAATTATTTTAACGTACGATTTTGCATTTTTATTGATTTCATTTAAGTTTGGCTCCTTTCCTGCACCATAAAACAAGTGAGACGGCAATATTTCTGAGCCACAATAAAGAAATGTGGTGCTTAACGACTTTAATAATTCATCTATAGAATTCCCACTTGCATAAGCATCAGCATCACCACCAGTTGAGACAGCAAATCGGATTTTTTTATTTTTTAAGTTGTCACCATTGGGTCCAAATGCCCAACCATAAGCCATTACTTCATCAATCCATTTTTTTAAGAAAAAAGGAATATTAAACCAATGCAACGGAAACTGAAAAATAATGTTGTCATGGGCTAATATCATCTCTTGCTCTTTTTGAATATCAATTTTATAATCTGGATATTCTTTATAAAGTTGATGAATTGTTACTTGATCATTAATAAGATTCAACTCATTAATCCAAGCTTTATTTATTATTGAGTTTTCAATATTAGGATGTGTTACAATTACTAAATGTTTCATTTTTTTTATTATTTGTTTTATTTATTTGACAAATGTATGTACATTTGCTATACAAAAGTAACTCATATACTAAAGTATACTAGTATACTTTAGTATAGTAACAATTTAAAACTATGCATAATTCTGTCGAAATTGAAGATATTAAAAAGTGTTCTGTTCAATATATCCTAGCGGTAAATGACACTTTAAATGTTATTAGTGGTAAGTGGAAACTACCAATCATCGGCTCTTTACTATTTGGAACCAAACGATTTAAAGAACTGCAAAGAGATATTTCATCTATCACTCCTCGGATGCTTTCAAAAGAATTAAAAGAATTAGAAATAAACAGCATAGTAAAACGCACTGTTTATGATACTATACCTGTTAGAGTTGAATACGAATTAACTGAATCTGGGTTTAGTTTAAATAACGTATTAGAAGCTATGGTAGAATGGGGCGTTAATCATAGGGAAATGGTCATTAATAACTAATACTAAGAACCCGTCGGGTATAATTAGTTTTGGATGTTAATTTTTCGTCAGTTCCTTTAGATTTTCGATAGAAAATTGTATCGAGAATAGAAAAATTATTGTTAAAAACGGTTCTCGATACACGTCACTTCGAGTAGCAAAGCGTACCGAGAAGTTTTGTTCCGTTTTACTCCGCAAAAAACTGACGTTTTTAATAATTGTACCCAACGGGTTACTAAGAATTGCTTAGTTACGGTCTTATAAATACAGACTCATATTTCTTCTATTTAGTTGGTTCAATATGAATCAAAATATGTTCTAAATTTGGAATTTCTAATCTTAACTTATCTTTAAGTTGATGTGATAAATCATGACCGTGTTTAACTGTTATTTCGGCATCTACAATGGCATGTAAATCTACATGAAATTTCATTCCTGCCTTTCTAATAAAACATTTTTCTGTTCCTATAATTCCATCAACCATTAGTGATACATTTCTAATTTCTTCAATAAGTTCGTCGTATAATTGTTCATCCATAATTTCTCCAAGTGCTGGTCTAAAAATTAAATAACCATTATAAATTATAAATCCAGCAGCGAAAAGAGCAGCCCAATCATCTGCAGTTTCAAAACCCTTACCAAAATACAAAGCAATAGAAATTCCCAGAAAAGCTGCAACTGAAGTAATCGCATCGCTTCTATGATGCCAAGCATCTGCTTTTAATGAAGAGCTGTTAGTTTCTTTACTTTTTTTGATAACGATTCTAAATGAAATTTCTTTCCATATAATTATAGCAGCAAGCACTATTAATGTCCACAACTTAGGTGATTCATGTGGTGTAGTAATATTTCGAATACTTTCATAAGCAATTACTGTTGCTGAAATAAATAAAAACCCAACTACCATAAAAGTTATTAATGGTTCTGCTTTTCCATGACCATAAGGGTGATTTTTATCAGCGGGTTTATTTGCATATTTCAGTCCGAATAAAACCAAAAAAGAAGCTAATGTATCGGTTGTAGATTCTATAGCATCAGCTATTAACGCAAATGAATTTCCAAAAATTCCTGCTATTGCCTTAATAATTGCTAGAGCTAAATTACTGGCTAAACTAAAATAAGTGGTCTTTATTGCAGTTTGTTCTTGACTCATTATTATAAAAATAAAAATATTATAACTCTATGTTTTTTTACTTTTTCTGAAGTGTAAAATTATGCTATTCTTTGGTATTATTTGATGAAGTCAATATTTTTTCAATCTTTATTTCACTGATTCTATTTAAATATCTATTTTTAAATTTCAGCTATACATCAACTTATAAAAAAAAGCCACTAAAAAGTGGCTTTCTAATATTATTTTCTATGATCTTAATTACCAATTATCATCGAAAAATCAACTATTATTTTTGAACCAGCTGCTATATTTAGTGTGCCGGTATTAGATTCATTACCAACAGGATTCAAGATATAACCGCTTTTTTCTACTATAATTGTATAAGATCCTTCTGGTATACCAATTAGTGCATACTTACCATTAAAATTAGTATGTGTTGTTGTATAAACCTCGCCATTTTGTAATATTGTAACTGTTGCATCTGGCAAATTTCCAGACGGACCATAAACAGTTCCATAAATCATTCCAGCATTATGCATATTAACAAAACGCATCATTGGTCTAAAAGTAAAACCATTCATATGCATTATCATATTTGGACCAGTCCCAGTAAATGAAACACCATTTAACATAAAGGAATTTTCAACATCAATATCTAACAAATATTCATGAAGACTTCCATTAGTCACAGTTAAAATATGCTCTAAAGGAATATCAATACTTTTATTCCTATTATTTAACATCATCCCGTTTTGCATCATTCCACTACTCGAAAAACCATGAAGTCCCATATCATATGAATAGGAATTTCCATTTTTCATCACCATTTCAGTAGTAGAAATATACAAACGAAGCATATTATAATCACCTTCAGGAATATCAAGGCTTGCCATTGTTTGAGTTATCCCATTGACTAATCCCAATAAATTAACCTTCATTGGTGTATCTCTTAATACAATAAAAGAACTTGGATCTAAACTATTTCCAATTTCTATTTTATCAATTGTAACATTGGCTTTCATAAACTGATCATAGTGCATTGGTGCATCGGTAATTTTTAAAGTTACATTACCAAAAGAGTCTGGGGCTGTACTATCATTTGAACAACTTATTGCAAATAAGATTGTTAATACGATGGTCATTAATTTAAAATATTTCATTTTGCAAGATTTTATTAATGATTATTATTCATTTTTTTAATGAGTTTAAAACTCAATTTCTCTTAGACCCTTCTTATCATAAAAAGTTTGGAGTTTTATATCATTTTTTAATAAAATAAAACTCATTTTTAAATCAACTACTATTTCATTTGCATCAACTAACATCATAAATACAACATATGATGCTTTTTATAATTGTATATTTAACCCAACTACAGATTACTTATAAGGACTCTTGAAATAATTTTATTTATTTTAAAACTATTTCATATTTCAAGGGTCTAATGACTGTATTATTATAAAGTGTATTATTTTTATTTAACCAAAAGAATTAAAAATTTGATAGACGAGTCGGGTTTTATAAAAAAATTAATCAGTAAGGAGTATCAAGATGAGGCATTTAAGAAATTACTGGACCTTTATCAAGAAAGGTTGTATTGGCACATCAGAAAATTGGTTGTTACCCATGATGATGCCAATGATGTTTTACAAGAAACCTTTTTAAGAGTGTATAAAAGTTTGCCGAAATTTAAACAAAATAGCACCATACATACTTGGATGTACAAAATAGCTTACCATGAATCAATTCGTTTTTTAGAAAATAATAAAAAGAGAGATCATGCATCTATTGATGATATAAGTGAGAAATATCTTGAAAATCTTATGGAAGATGACTTTTTTGAAGGGAATGACATACAATTAAGATTGCAACGTATATTATCAAAATTACCAGAGAAACAAAGACATATTTTTCAGTTAAAATACTATGATGAATTAAAATTTAAAGAAATTGAAGCTATTATTGGTGTCAATGAAAATACCATAAAAACTTCCTATTATGCAGTTGTTAAAATGATTGAAAAAAATATTGAGTCAGTGGATTTATTTATAAAAGAAACGGAATAATATTTCATAAATAACGATTAAAAACTATCCAAATGAAAACTACAAAACTAGATTCGTTTGATCAAAAAAATCAAAAAAAACATATAAAAGACTTAGGTCTTCAATTACCTGTAGATTATTTTGCGCAATCCAAAACCAACATCTTATCTCAGGTTTCTAACAAAAAACCTGGTAAACTACTTATTTTTTCAAGAAAAACAATTATTTGGTCTACAACAATAGCAGCAATATTAATTATAGTCGTTACGATATTTAAACCCAATGATTTTTTTGCTACTGACCATATAACCAACTTAGTTTCAGATTCTATAGAAGCTTTACAAAAAGAAAATATAACTAATATCAATCAAGTATCCTCGGAAGATGTATTATTAGCCTCCCTTTTCGTTGAAGAAAATAAGGTTAATGAATATGTAGATAATTATTTAAAAGAAGAACTTATAAAACATGTTGTAAGTTCTGAATAATCTATTTGATTGAATTAAAACTAATATCATATTTCAGGGTCTAAACAATATCAAGTAAAAAAAGAAAAACATAAAAATTTAATCAATTAAAAATGAAATCTTTTAAAATATTCTTAACAGCTTTAATCCTCCTCTTTGTAGGGATTTCAGGTATACACGCTCAAAATAATGAAGTTATGCAAAACCTAACTCAAGAACAACAACAGCTTATGAAACAACAAAGAGCATTAGTTGTTGCCAACCGTGAAGCTTTTAAAGCTACACTTAGCGCTGAACAATTAGCTATTTTAGATAATAAAAAACTAACCAAACAAGAACGACAAAGGATGTTAGTTTCAACTTTTACATCAACGCAAAAAGAATTAATGGCTAAAAATAAAGCTAGTATTGAAGTACTTCAAGAGACTTTTAAAAATACTATGACAACTGAACAACGCCAACATATGCAATCTCAGAATATGAATAAAATGCGTGGGACACCAACAGAAACCGGTAGAAATAGAAAACACAATTAACCTAAAAATTTTGATTAAATAGTTTCCCCCCTTTTTAATGTAATAAGTAGTTGATTTTTTTCAACTACTTATTTTAAATAAATATCTTTATGAAAAATATTTTCACTTTATTTTTTCTACTTTCAGGAATATTTACTTCCTTTTCACAAATATTACCAAAAACAGAAATTGAAATCGAAATTGAAAAAGAAAGAAATGAAATACTTGATGAACTTCTTCAGGAAGATACCGAATTAGATGAATTAATAGCATCTCTTTCAAGTTATCAGTTACTATATGTATCTGTTAATTATAATAATGACACTTATTTTTCAGGAAGAGATATCGGTGTAGATCAATACAATCTAAGACCTCAAATAACTTACCTTAATTCTTCAGGAATATTTGCAAGTTTATACGGAATCTATTACAGTGAATTACAACCAAATTGGGATGTAACTACAGCTACTTTAGGTTACAGTAAAAGTTTTGGAAAAACCAAGACCTATAAATATTACGGTTTTTATTCAAAATATTTTTACACCAATAATAGTGACAATTTATTTAGCAATGTTCTCAATGCGGGATTAAGTGTAAGAAATAAAAAAAATTCTATTGGAACGCAATTAACGGCATCTTATTTATTTGGAAATGAACAATCTTTTCAAATTGCCTCTACAAGCTATGTAAACTTACAAATACTCAAAACAAGAAAATCTACCTTAACATTTAAGCCACAATTATATATAGTGGCAGCAAAACAAACTATTGAACTTGCTCAAAGTTATACACACATGGGTCAAGTTTTTACAAGCTATTCTACAAATGATGTATTTAATTTAATTAACACTCAGTTAAATATACCGCTTCATTTTAATACCAACTCCTTTGATTTTGAACTTGGTTATAACATCAATTTTCCAAATGCTATTGGTGATGAAACTAATTTGAAAAACACTGGTTTTTTTAATTTTTCATTGGGTTATTTAATTGATTTATAATTAAAAAAGATAAATTCTTATCTTTTAAAATATTTATTTTCAACGCCCTACATTCAAAACTTAATAAACTGGAACTACCTGTTAAAATTCATATTCTTATCTAAAACAACACCAAAAAAACCTGATTGAATTTGATTTTTAGATTATCCAATAGATTTTAACAACCCACCATCTATCGGGATATTAGTACCTGTAATATAGGCCGCCTGATCTGATGCTAAAAATGCCACCAAATATCCGTATTCCGCTGGTTTTCCAAATCGTTGAGCCGGCACTTGCTGTTCCATTTGTAATTTTAAACTTGCAGGTTCTACTTTTTTAGTCGATGCTTGTATATCAATCAAACTGTTTAATCGTTCGGTATCAAAATAACCGGTCAGAATATTATTAACCGTAATATGGTACTTTGCCACTTCCGTAGCCAGTGTTTTAGACCAACTTATTACAGAGGTTCTAATAGTATTAGACAGCGTTAAATGAGATAAGGGCTCTCTTACAGAAATCGAAGAAACATTGATAATTCTGCCAAAATTACTGTTTTGCATATGTGGCAAGGCTTGTAAAGTAGTAAAGCAAACCGTTTGAAATAACAGGTTGAAGGCTGTTTGGTAATCCTCTGTATTTTTTTCCAGTACCGTTCCTGCCTCTGGTCCGTTGGTGTTATTCACCAAAATATCAATCTGGTTATTTTTAAAAAAAGCAGCAACTTTTTTCTGAAACGATTCCAATTTTAAAAAATCTACCACTAAATATTGATGTTTCTGACCTTGTGTATTGTCGAGTTCAGCCAGTATATTTTTTAACTTTTCTTCGTTGCGTGCCATCAAGGTGACAGATGCACCACTTGCTGCCAATTGAAGAGCGATTGCTTTACCAATTCCCTGAGTGCTCCCTCCTACTAAGGCTTTTTTATTGATTAGTGAAATTTCCATTGTCTATAAAAAATCTTCTCTTACCGGTGCAAAAATATCCAATACTTTACAATTTGTTAAAGCCACTCCCTGATGTTCAATATTTGAAGGAATTACCACAAGTTGACCTGCGGTAAAAATTGTCGTGATTCCATTAACAGTCAGTTCTAATTTCCCTTCCAATACCTGAGTAACTTGTTCATGTATATGGGAATGTAAGGGCAAACATGCTCCTTTTTCTATGTCCCAAAATGCTAAGGTATTGTTTTGTGTATGTACAAAACGGGCTTTAAATCCTTTGTTAATTTCTCTTTGTTCAAGTTTTTGGATGTCTATCATTTTATAATATTTTACAAATATTGTTCTTTTGACTCTATTTACTAATCAGCATATTTGATATCTTTTCAATTTTTAAAAATTCAAAATTAGCCTAAATTAATTTTTAGCATATAATTACCAGATGTATGT
>JAMPYA010000205.1 GCA_023700885.1 Flavobacteriaceae bacterium | reverse complement strand
TGAAGTATTGCTTCTTGAAAAGTCATTTTAGTTGTATTTTAGTAGGACAAATTTACATTTTTTAACAGGAAGAAATGACTATGTTTTAATAAAAAAGCTATTCTTAATTATGATTGTACATTTTAGTTTATTGATCCATAAAAATTTTAGGGCGTTTGCTTTTTATCCTTTTATTTTCATTAAAAATAAGGAAGAAATTACAGACAAGACCCTTATCAATCATGAAAAGATTCACTTAAAACAGCAAATAGAGTTATTAATCATTTTCTTTTTTATTAGTTACTTTCTTGAATTTATTTGGAATTATTTTCGTTTTAAATCTTTCATGATGGCTTATAGAAACATCAGTTTTGAAAAAGAAGCCTATCAAAATGATGCAAATTTAAATTATTTAAAAACCCGAAAACGCTATTCATTTTTAAAATATCATCAATAATAAATTCGATTTTAATATTGTAAATTGCGCAAAGAATTAAATTTTTTGTATAAAATGAAATCCATAGAACAATATATCCCTAAACATAAAATTAGAATTGTAACAGCGGCTTCCCTTTTTGATGGTCATGATGCTACCATCAACATTATGCGAAGAATTATACAAGCCACCGGAGTAGAAGTAATTCATCTCGGTCATGATCGAAGTGTTGAAGAAGTTGTGAACACAGCTATTCAAGAAAACGCCAACGCTATTGCGCTTACTTCATATCAAGGAGGTCATCTAGAATATTTTAAGTATATGCACGATTTACTTCATGAGAAAGGCGCTCCTCAAATTAAAATTTTTGGTGGCGGTGGTGGCGTAATTTTTCCTGAAGAAATTGAAGCGTTAACAAAATATGGTATTTCACGTATCTATTCTCCGGATGATGGAAGAGCTCTAGGGCTTCAAGGAATGATTAATGATTTGGTGTCTCAAAGTGATTTTCCTACGGGTTTTGATTTTCCTTTTACAATAAACGATGTAACCTCTAAAAATTATAATGCTATTGCTCAATTAATATCAGGTGCTGAAAATTATCCAGAAAGACATCAAACTATATTAACAGATATAGCCAAAACAGCTAAAACTAAGACTACTCCAATATTAGGAATTACAGGTACGGGTGGGGCAGGCAAATCATCTTTAGTTGATGAATTAGTGAGAAGATTTATAATTGATTTCCCAGATAAAACAATAGCAATTATAAGTGTTGATCCATCAAAACGAAAAACAGGCGGAGCTTTATTAGGTGATCGTATTCGTATGAATGCCATTAATAATTCTAGAGTTTATATGCGTTCATTAGCCACTAGACAAGCTAATTTAGCACTTTCTAAACATGTTGATATTGCATTAGAAATACTGAAAGTTGCTGGATTTGATTTAATTATATTAGAAACTTCCGGAATTGGACAATCAGATACGGAAATTACAGACCATTCTGATGTGGCGCTTTATGTCATGACTCCAGAATTTGGCGCCGCTACACAATTAGAAAAAATTGATATGCTCGATTTTGCTGATGTAATCGCCATCAATAAATTTGATAAACGAGGTGCTTTGGATGCTTTACGTGATGTAAAAAAACAATATCAAAGAAATCATCAACTTTGGGAAAAGGATATAGAAGCACTTCCTGTTTTCGGCACGATGGCTTCTCAATTTAATGATCCTGGAACGAATACTTTGTATAGAACCATCATTGATAAAATCAATGAAAAAACGAATACTTTATTAGAGAGTTCTGTTTCTAAGATTCAAACTGATAAGGAAAAGCAATTTATTATTCCAACCAATCGCACCCGTTATTTGTCTGAAATTACAGAAAATAACCGTAAATACAATCAGTGGAGTGAAGCACAAAAAAATATCGCTCAAAAATTATATGGAATTCATAAAACCATCGAAATTCTATCTCATCAAAAAATAGATCTAATTATCCACGGAATTGATGAAACGGTTTTGTTAAGCAATTTAAAAAATGATAGTGAAAAAACTCAAATTGTATCGCTGTTATTAAAAGAATTTACACGTATAAAAATGGATTTAGACCCACGAAATTGGGAAATAATTTTACAATGGGAAACCAAAAAATTACGTTATAAAAATCCGGTTTATTCTTATAAAGTTAGAAATAAAGAATTTCATATTGATACGCATTCAAAATCACTTTCACAAACCGATATCCCAAAAATTTCATTACCTCGCTATGAATCTTGGGGAGATATTTTGATGTGGAATTTACAAGAAAATGTACCCGGAGAATTTCCATATACTGCCGGACTTTTTCCTTTTAAGCGAACCGGTGAAGATCCTACTCGTATGTTTGCCGGTGAAGGCGGACCCGAACGAACTAACAGAAGATTTCATTATGTAAGTTTAGGAATGCCCGCCAAAAGACTTTCTACAGCTTTTGACAGTGTTACTTTATATGGTAATGACCCACACATCAGACCTGATATTTACGGTAAAATTGGGAATTCTGGTGTTTCTATTTGTTGTTTAGATGATGCTAAAAAACTGTATTCCGGTTTTGATTTAACCAACGAAATGACTTCCGTTTCTATGACCATCAATGGTCCAGCTTCTATAATGTTAGGATTTTTTATGAATGCTGCCATTGATCAAGAGTGTGAGAAATACATTCATCAACATGGACTTGAAAAAGAAGTAAATCAAAAAATGGATGTTATTTATAAACAAAAAGGCATTAATCGTCCCAAATATCAAGGCACACTTCCAGAAGGAAATAATGGTTTAGGGTTGTTTTTATTAGGTGTAACAGGTGATGAGGTGCTTCCAGCAAATGTTTATGAAACCATCAAAAAAAATACCTTGTGCAAGGTTAGAGGAACTATACAAGCCGATATTTTAAAAGAAGATCAAGCGCAAAACACTTGTATTTTTTCTACTGAATTTGCTTTAAAACTCATGGGCGATGTGCAAGAATATTTCATCAATAATGACATACGAAATTTTTACTCAGTTTCTATTTCTGGTTACCATATTGCAGAAGCTGGTGCTAATCCAATTTCACAATTAGCCTTTACTTTAGCCAATGGTTTTACTTACGTAGAATACTATTTATCTCGCGGAATGGATATCAATAAATTTGGACCTAACCTATCATTCTTTTTCTCTAACGGAATTGATCCTGAATATTCAGTTATTGGAAGAGTGGCAAGAAAGATTTGGGCTAAAGCGATGAAAAACAAATACCATGCTAATGAACGGGCACAAATGTTAAAGTATCATATTCAAACCTCTGGTCGTTCTTTACACGCTCAGGAAATTGATTTTAACGATATTAGAACAACGCTTCAGGCTTTATATGCTATTTATGATAATTGCAATTCTTTACACACTAATGCTTATGATGAAGCCATTACGACTCCAACCGAAGAATCAGTTAGAAGAGCGATGGCGATTCAATTAATCATCAATAAAGAATTAGGATTGGCTAAAAATGAAAATCCAATTCAAGGTTCATTTATCATTGAAGATTTAACCGATTTAGTAGAAGAAGCAGTATATGCTGAATTCGACAGAATTAGTGAGCGAGGTGGTGTTTTAGGTGCTATGGAAACTATGTATCAACGATCTAAAATACAAGATGAAAGTTTGTATTATGAAACTTTA
>JAMPYA010000204.1 GCA_023700885.1 Flavobacteriaceae bacterium | reverse complement strand
TTTCCAGATTGGACTTTACACCTGATCGGCTCCAAATCTGATGAGATTTATTATGAACAATTACAGCATTATATAAATCAACATAATTTAAGAAAAAGCGTTTTTATCTATGAAAACTGTATTAATGCTTCAACGTTCTTGTCACAGGCAGATATAGGAGTATTATCATCTCAATCCGAAGGATTGCCCTTGGCCTTATTAGAATACGGATGGGCTCAACTAGGAGTGGTAGTTACTGACGTAGGTGAATGTGGTGAGGTATTACAGCAAGGTCATAACGGTTTGTTAGTGCCTCCAAATAATCCTCAAATCTTAGCAGAGAAAATTGTATTTTTGATTAAAAATAAAGAGGAACGTATGCTATTGGGACAAAAGCTTTATCAAAAAGTAGCGTCCACTTATTCAGAAGAAATAGTGATAGAGCAATTCATAAAAAAGTATCAGCAGATTGGATAGATCAGTTAATAAAAATCGCTTTATTTGGGTAATGCTTCATTTGGCATTGGGGCTATTTATAGGTATTTCTTTAGTTTCTACCATACTTTCAGTTTCAATTGTGATGTTTGGAATGGTACTCATCATTTCACGTAAAAACGAACATCAAGAGGCAGTATTATTTAGTGCATATTTAGTAGGTGCTGAAGTTTTATTTAGGATGACTGGAGGTGCTGTGTTACATGAATTAACAAAATATGCGGTGATGTTATTCTTATTTACGGGCTTGGTAGTGGAACGTGAAAAACAACATATCAATCCGCTGTTTCTTATTTACCTTTTATTGTTGTTAGTTGGGATTACTTTTACCGATGTGCCATTCCCAGAGTCAATCAGAAAAGCTATAGCTTTTAATTTGAGTGGTCCTTTTTTATTGGGAATTGCGGCCATGTATTTTTATAATCGTAAAGTAAGCCTCAATCAAGTATTGGAAATTTTATTTTATATGAGCCTTCCTGTTATTACCATGGTATCCTATTTGTATTTTAAAACACCTTCTATTCAGGATATCGTATTTGGAACTCAGGCCAATTTTGAAGCTTCTGGAGGTTTTGGTCCCAATCAGGTTTCAACCATCTTAGCAATTGGTTTTTTTGTATTAGTCATACATTTTTTATTAAATAAACAATTTTCAACTTATAAATACCTAGATTATTTTTTATTGATGTATGTTTTTTACAGAACTTTACTAACCTTTTCTAGAGGTGGATTATATACCGTCATTATTGCATTATCAGCCTTTCTGTTTTTTTTAATTTTATATGAAAAAAATAAGGTTTATCAACTGTTTAAATATAGTATTTTAGGCATTGTTTTATTAATAAGTATCGGAATTTATACCTCCAATATTACCGGAGGAATGTTAACAAATCGCTATTTAAATCAGAATGTAAAAGGAGAAACTAAAGGAGATATCTCAACAGGTAGAATTTGGTTATTTACTCAGGAATTAGAATCTTTTTATGAAAATCCCTTTTTTGGAATTGGAGTGGGAAGTTCCAAATTTTATAGAAAAGAAATATCGGATAAAGAAGCCGCAACTCATAGTGAAATGAGTCGTTTGTTGAGCGAACACGGTTTTATAGGATTATTGATTCTCATTTTGCTAATACTGATTCCTTTTTATCATATAAAGCATCAAAGCTATTTAGCAAGAGCTTTTTTAAGTGCTTTTTTTCTGATTTGGTTCTTAACCATTAATCATTCGGCTATGAGGGTTGCACTCCCGGCATTTTTTTATGGTTTAAGTGTAATTAATATTACAAATATGGAAGAAGAATGATGAAACAGATTTTGTATATAGGAAATTTTATTTCAAATAAAACAAATTATGTAACTTCAGCAGATATACTGAGTAAACTTCTTGTAAATGAAGGTTATAAGCTATGTACTACTTCTGAAAAAGTAAATAAAATTCTTAGGTTATTGGAAATGTTACGGACTATTATCAAAACTAAAAATCAGACGGATGTAATTTTAATAGATACCTTTAGCACAGCTAATTTTTATGTTGCATTTTTATGTAGTCAATGGGCAAGAATATTAAAACTGCCATACATCAATATTTTACATGGAGGAAATTTACCCAATCGTTTAAAACAAAATCCTTATTTATGTAAGTTAATATTTAAAAATGCTAAAAGTTTGGTGGCTCCTTCCAATTATTTAAAGGATGTATTTGAAAGCTATGGGTACAAGGTAAAAATGATTCCTAATATCATTCCAATGGAGAATTATATATATAAAGAACGCCAACATATACAACCTAAATTATTATGGGTACGTGCTTTTGATCAAATTTACAATCCTGTAATGGCTATTGAAGTATTAAAACTCGTTTTACAAAAATATCCTGAAGCTGAACTTTGTATGGTAGGCCCCACAAAAGATCAATCCTATGACAATACAATTCAATTAGTCAAAAAGTTTGGCTTAGAACATCAAGTGGAGTTTACCGGTGTCTTATCTAAACAGGCATGGCATCAATTGGCGGCGTACTATGATTTTTTTATCAATACAACGAATATTGATAATACTCCGGTTAGTGTGATAGAAGCGATGGCTTTGGGATTGCCAGTAATCACTACCAATGTGGGTGGAATACCTTATTTAATTGAGCATGAAAAAGAAGGTGTTTTGGTCAATAAAAATGATGCCGATGCTATGGCAGCTGTAATTTGTAAATTGATTGAAAATCCTTTAATAACAATTGAGATGACGCAAAAAGCGCGTGAGAAGGCAGAGCAAATGGATTGGAGTAAAGTGAAAAATGATTGGATAAATGTCATTGAAAATTAAAAATGAAATTTATATTTAATAAAATATATCAATATAGTCCATTATTTTTAAAAGAAATAATAATATCAGTATATGGAATATATTGGAAAAATAGAAGATATGGAGGCGTTTTTAAAAAGGAATTGCAATTAGCTAAAGAGAGAGAATCTTATAGTGTGATTCAATGGGAAAAATATCAAACTAAACAATTGAGAAAAATATTAATACACGCTTATCAAACTGTTCCTTATTATCGAGAAAAATATTCTGCATTGGGTTTTACTGTTGGAGATTTTCAAAAATTTGAACTGAATCAAATAATGTTGTTGCCTGTACTTGAAAAAGATGATTTAAGAAAATATGGTACTTCCGAATTACTTTCTACTAGGAAAGAAAAAGGATTTTTTTTAAGTAGTAGTGGTAGTACAGGAACACCAGTAAAAATATATTTTTCAAAAAAAACGCATCAGCGGTGGAATGCTTTATATGAAACTCGTGTGAGAAATTGGGCTGGAGTAAATTATCAACATTCAAGAGGGATGATAGGAGGCAGAAGAATTGTTCCAACTTCATCCGTAAAATGTGTTCCATATATTAGAAATCATGCTGAGAATCAAACCTATTTTTCAGCCTATCATATATCCTCAGAAACATTTAGTAATTATTTAGAAGGAATGTTTAAATATCCAATAGATTATTTAGTTGGTTATGCAATTAGCATATATTTATTGGCAAAATTATTTGAGGAACATAAATGTGAAGTACCTAGAATGAAGGCCGTTTTAACTTCAAGTGAGAAATTAACACCAAAAATGAGAACTTGTATTGAGCACGTTTTTCAATGTAAAGTTTATG
>JAMPYA010000203.1 GCA_023700885.1 Flavobacteriaceae bacterium | reverse complement strand
ATACTGTTTCTTATAGCGGTATCATCTAGTTGAATTAATATTTGACCCGCAGCAACTCGCTGACCTTCTTTTACATATATTGCAGTAACGGTTCCTCCAAATTCTGGTCTTAAATCTATATTTTTATCTGCCTGTACTACACCTTGTATTTCTATATAGTGTTTAAAAACTTCTTTTTTTACAGGCAATAATGTTACCGCGTGTAGTTTTTGTGTAGTGTCTAACTTACTTAGCTGTGTTTCTACAAGCTTTAATTGTTTACTTAAGCTGTCTATCTTACTAATTAAAGTTGCTTTTTGAGTATTTAACTCGCTTACAGTGGTAGTTTTTGTTTCTTTTTCGCAAGAAACTATAAATATTGCAGCAATAATTACAATTACTATTTTTTTCATTTTATCTAGTGTATTTAGTTTTTAATTGATGTATTTAATGCTTTATCCAAAGCTGCTTTTGTAACAATTACTTGAAGCATGTTTTGTAAATAATTTTGTTGCATTGCGTATAATTGACGTTGCGCTTCAGATAACTCAAAGCTGGTTGAAAGTCCTTCGAAGAATTTAATTTGATGTTTTTTCTCAATTCTTTCAGCTAATTCAAGATTTTTTTTTGAAGTTTCTAATTCTTCTAAACTAAAATTATATTCGGTTTTAGATGATGCTAATTGTAATTGTAGTTTTTGTTCAATTTCTGTTAAATTAGTTTTAGCTTTTTCCAATTCAATCTTTGCTTGTTGCGTTCTAGAGCTTCGTGCTAAACTGCTAAAAATAGGTATTTTAAGGCTAATGCCCATCAACGATGAATCAAACCATTTTTGTTCTTTTTTAAAGAAGTCAAACTCTTGACCAAAACTAGCATAACCCAGATTAACAAAACTACTTAGAGTAGGTAACGCCCTGCTTTGTTCTAGTTTAACTAAGAGTTCATTTGCTTTTTCATTGTTTTTTGCAATTTTATAATCAATGTGATTGTCAATACTTAAATTGGCATTTAACAAACCTAAATCTATATTTTCTTTGGTTAATTTATGTAGATTATCGGTTAAAGTAATAGAAGTGTTAATGTTTATACCTAAAGTTATTTTCAGCATTTTATAGGCAATGTCTCGTAAGTTTTTTGTTTTGCTAAGTTGACTTTTAACACTGGCCAACGTAAGTTGAAGCTGCTCTATACTTTCTTCTTCGGTAAAACCGTTTTTGTAAATTTCATTAATTTCGTTTAAGTTTTTTTGAAGTGTTGCTATGTTTTTTTCTAATATTAAAACATTTTCTTCGCTAATTAGTACATTTCCATAGGCATTTATAACGGCTTCTCTAATACCAATTTCTGTTTTTTCTTTAGCGTTTTCAGAAATTTTTAAATAGGTTTTTGCAGATTGCAAACCAACAAGATACGACCCATCAAAAATTAACTGATTTAAAGTTGCGGTTGCATTCATGTTGTGTTTAGTGCCAAATGCCACTTCGGCAAATTCGCCAGACACACCGCCAAACAATTCTGCGGGTATTAATGACACTTGTTGTTTTAACCAATTTTGATAATCTATAGCTGCACTTATTTGAGGCAATCCCATGGTTGTAGTTTCCCATTTTTTAAGTTTAGCAGCATCTATATCTCTATTTGCATTGATAGAAGCATAACTATTTTTTAAAGAAAAATCGATGGCTTGCTCTAAAGATAATGAAATACTTTCCTGTGCAAATCCTGTGGTTATTACCAAAAAAGTTAAAATGTTTAAAACTAATTGTTTCATATAATTCATTACTTATTTAATTGTTTTTTTAAAATTTCTAATCCTTTTTCTGTTACAATACCCCTAAAATAAATATCGAAGAATTGATTTTTTGCGTAGGTAATTGGATAATCTACTAATTCTGAGTTATCGTTATTTTTTAATGAAGTTATTGTTGCAATAAAAAATTTACTTGTAAAATTAACATCAATTGAAGGCCTATAATACCCCTCAGAAATCCCTTTTTCTAAATTATTGGAAATAGTTTGCTGAAATAAATCTGTTCTGGTGCAATTATTTTTTTCGTGAATTTCTGGAAAATATTTTCTTAATTGATATTCTATAGATTCATTTTCATCTTTAAAAAGTTGCGATACGGTTTCATGAATTTTAAATGATTCTTCAATTGCATTTAAATTTAAAGAAATTATGCCTTGAATTATTTTAGTTATCTCTTCAAAAAAGTAATTAACAACAGCTTCAACCAATTCTGATTTATTCTCGTAATAAACATAAATAGTTTTTTTTGAGATAGTTAATTCGTTGGCAATGTCATCCATAGTAACACTTTTAAAACCAAATTTGATAAATAATTCTGCTGCTTTCTTAAGAATTGTCTGCTCCATTTTTGAATTTTGAGTGCGCAAATTTACAAAAGGAAACTTAAAAAACAAAAAAAGTTTCCACAGTATTTAAAAAATCAAATTACCTTTGATAAAAGTAAATTTGAATAAAGTTGTTTATATGACCAATATTTTAGAATTAAGCAATGTTTTTAATCAGTATTTAAACGATAAAATAACCGTAAAAGCCCCAAAAAATTTATACGAACCAATTCACTACCTATTAGATTTAGGTGGTAAACGTATAAGACCAGTATTAGTGCTTTTAATTGCTGATTTATTTAGTAATAATTATCAGAAGGCACTGGCAGCTGCCATGGCAGTTGAAGTTTTTCACAACTTTACTTTGATGCATGATGATATTATGGACAGCGCTTCTTTACGTCGAGGGAAGCAAACTGTTCATGATAAATGGAACATTAACACGGGAATTTTATCCGGTGACGCCATGTTAATTCAGGCGTATCAATACATAGAAGAGTATCCTGATTCAGAATACCGAGAAATTATGAAGTTGTTTAATAAAACAGCATTAGAAGTTTGTGAAGGTCAGCAATATGATATTGATTTTGAAAAGGAACAGGCGGTTTCTATTGATGATTATATCGAAATGATTCGTTTAAAAACAGCCGTTTTATTAGCAGCTTCGCTTGAAATTGGTGCAATAATAGGACATGCTAATTTAGAAGACAGAGGGCATATATATCAGTTTGGTTTAAATTTAGGCTTAGCTTTTCAGATACAAGATGATTACCTGGATACATTTGGAAATGAAAAATCATTTGGGAAAAAAATTGGTGGTGATATATTAGAGCATAAGAAAACCTATTTGTACATAACAGCAATTCAAAATTCGAGTTTAGAACAACAATATCAATTAAATAAACTATACAAGGAAGCGGATGCTATTTTAAAAGTCACCAACTTTTATATTGATAAAAAAGTTCCTGAGATTGCCCAAAAAGCTATTGCTGATTATACCGATATGGCATTTAGTCATGTTGAAAAATTATCAATATCAAACGATAAAAAACAAGTGTTATTTGATTTCGGTATTAATTTAATGAATAGAACGGTATGAGTTTACAATTTGAAAACTCACAAGAATTAGTGACATTTTCTACCAAACAAAAACTGTATAAAATGCTTATTGAACAATTAGAAAAAGATTTCAATTTCTCTGGTATCGAGCTTACTTTTAGAAAAAATTGCGCACCTACAAGTTTGGTAATGGCACTTGAAAAAAGATTAAAGCAATTAATTAATTCAGATTTTGCAGGTTATTTGAATTT
>JAMPYA010000202.1 GCA_023700885.1 Flavobacteriaceae bacterium | reverse complement strand
GTTCATCTTTAAAAATATTAGGGGTTAGTATTAAAACATCTTTTAAGGGTGTTGTTTCAATTTTCATTAGATGCTATATTTTGTTGAATTAATTTACTGATGGTTTTGGCTTTATTTATAATCATTATATGTCTGCCATTTTCTACAATAATACAATTTTTGATGTATTTTATTGGAAAAATTTCATCTTTATTTCCGTGGATATGTACAATTTCTGGGTCTGGAATTTCACGATTCCAATTCAAAACATTGTCTAATGACCATTTTAAATAGTTGTAATCTCTTTTTGTTAGATACATATTATACAAACCGATTCGTTCTGTTGCTCTTTTTCCAAAAGCTAATCGAAGTGTAAATTCTAAAGCATGATTTACTAAAAAAGGAATTAATCTATAAATTTTAGAAGATTTGGCTAATCTAGATAAGTACGAATGCTCAAATTTTGTTTTGATACTAGATATGATAATTGTTTTTTGAGGATTAAGGTATGGTTTCATCTCCTGAACAATTAACCCGCCAAAAGATACTCCAATTAAAACAGGATTTGGGTGTTTAACTAAGGCGCTTAATCGTTTTGCATAAGCCGCAATAGATTCATTTTTTAAAGGGTCTATCCAATCTATATAATGTGTTTCATAATGTTTAGGAAAGCTCAGTTTTTCAAAAATTTTAGAACTTGCTGCTAAACCCGGAACAAAATATATATGAATCTTTTCCATCAGCAAACGGAATATGTGCTGAAATTGATTAGAACTTCTCCTTGTTCATCAATTTCTTTAAGTTTTACAGTATGTAATGAATTTATTAATTTTTCATCAAAAGTTGTTTTTACACGAACATAATTATCAGAAAATCCGTAAATAAATCCATCTTTATTTTCATGCTCAAATAAAACTTCTACGGTGTTGCCAATCTGACTTTCGTAAAAAGCTCTTCTTTTTTTAGCAGATAATCCTCTTAACATTTTACTTCGTTTATGACGTACATTTTTAGCTACAACTCCATCCATTTCAACAGCTTCAGTATTGGGTCTTTCTGAATAAGTAAAAACATGAAGATAAGAAATATTCAGTTCATTTAAAAATTGATAGGTTTCTAAAAATAAGGCATCAGTTTCTCCCGGAAAACCAACAATTACATCAACTCCAATACAAGCATTTGGCATCAAATTTTTAATAGATTCAACTCTGTTAGCAAATACTTCGCGGGTATATCTGCGTTTCATCAACTTTAGCAATTCATTACTGCCACTTTGAAGCGGAATGTGGAAATGCGGAACAAAAGTTTTAGATTTTGAAACGAATTTTATGGTATCATTTGTAAGTAAATTGGGTTCAATAGAAGAAATTCTGATTCGCTCGATTCCGGTCACTTTTTCCAATTCTTTGACCAATTCATAAAAAGTATGTTCGTGTTTTTTATTTCCTAATTCACCTTTGCCGTAATCACCAATATTAACTCCTGTTAATACTATTTCTTTAATATTTTGGGATGCAATTTCTGCAGCATTTTTAAGAACATTTTCTAAAGTATCACTTCTGGAAATTCCGCGAGCTAAAGGTATCGTGCAATAAGTACATTTATAATCGCATCCGTCTTGAACTTTTAAAAAAGCTCTGGTTCTATCTCCAATAGAATAGGAGCTATCGTAAAAATTGGCATCTTCTATTTCACAAGAATGAATTTCACTTACCTCATTTTTAGTTAAATCATTGATGTAATTAGTGATTTTAAATTTTTCAGAAGTTCCTAAAACCAAATCTACACCATCAACAGCAGCCAATTCTTCAGGTTGTAATTGGGCATAACAACCAATAGCAACTATAAATGCTTGTTCATTAACTCTCAACGCATTTCTAACGATAGTTTTAAAACGTTTATCAGCATTATCTGTTACAGAACAGGTGTTAATAACATAAATATCAGCAACTTCATCAAATGCAACTCTTAGAAATCCTTCTTTTTTAAAATTTCTAGAAATTGTAGATGTTTCAGAAAAATTGAGTTTACAACCCAAAGTATAAAATGCTACTTTTTTTTGTCCGTTCATTCCATTACATTTATAGCTTGCAAAGTTACACTTTTTTATAATTTACTTTTGACAATAAAACCGCACAAATTTATGAATGCTAAATGGGTGAAAAGCAATAAAAAAAATATATTTAAAATGCTGATATTTAAAATAATAAAATATTTAATGTCGGTTATATTTCTATTGCTATTTTCAAATTGTAATAAGATAAAAAGTGAAGATACATCGAAAGTTTTTAGATATAATGAACATACCAATATAGCTTCTTTAGACCCTGCATTTGCAAAAAATCAGGCAAATATTTGGGCAGTTAATCAGCTGTTTTCAGGATTAGTTCAGTTAGATGATTCATTAAAAGTACAAGCTGATATTGCTAAATCTTGGTCAATTTCTGCTGATGGAAAAGTGTATCAATTTCAATTAAGAAAGGATGTGTTTTTTCATAAACACCATCTGTTTGGAAAAGATAGTACACGCGCTGTAAAAGCTTCCGATTTTGTTTATTCTTTTAATCGATTGTTGGATAGTCAGTTAACTTCTCCTGGAGCTTGGGTTTTGAAAAATGTTCAACAATTTACAGCAACAAATGATTCTACATTTGTAATTAATTTAAAAGAAAGCTTTCCTCCATTTTTAGGTTTGTTAACTATGAAATATTGTTCGGTTGTTCCAAAGGAAATCACCGATTTTTATGGAAGTGATTTTCGCTCACATCCAATTGGAACGGGACCTTTTCAATTTAAACTTTGGGTAGAGCATACGAAATTAGTATTACGTAAAAATCCGTTGTATTATGAAAAGGATTTTAATAATATTCAATTACCTTATTTAGAAGCTGTTGCTATCACTTTTTTACCTGATAAACAAAGCGAATTTATGCAGTTTGTACAGGGAAATATTGATTTTATTTCAGGGATTGATGCTTCTTACAAGGATGAATTATTGCTAAAAGACGGTACTTTAAATGCTAAATATGAAACTAAATTTAATATGTACAAAAGTTCCTATTTAAATACTGAATATTTAGGTTTTTATTTGAATACAATTGATGGTAATAAGCCGGTTCATGAGTTCATTAGAAAAGCAATTAATTACGGATTTGATCGCGATAAAATGATGTTGTATATGAGAAATGGAATTGGTTTATCTGCAAACCACGGTATTGTTCCGGAAGGATTACCCTCTGCAAAAAATGTAAAAGGATTTGTTTATGATGTAAAAACAGCCAAAAAATTAGTAAAAGAATACCAGCAGTTAACGGGTGATTTAAATCCTAAAGTAACAGTTTCAACCAACAGTCAGTATGTAGATTTGTGCGAATATATTCAAAGAGAAGTTCAAAAAATAGGAATTAACATGAGTGTTGAAGTAGTTCCTGCATCCACGTTAAAACAAGCAAAAGCAACCGGTAAATTAGCTGTTTTTAGAGGAAGTTGGATTGCAGATTATCCAGACGCTGAAAATTATTTGTCTCTATTTTACAGTAAAAACTTTGCTCCGGAAGGTCCCAATTATTTTCATTATGCTAATAATCAATTTGACCAATGGTATGAAAAATCTTTTACAATTACCGATGATGTTGAGCGTAATTTACTCTATAAAAAAATGGATAGTTT
>JAMPYA010000201.1 GCA_023700885.1 Flavobacteriaceae bacterium | reverse complement strand
CTGATATTTTAGGAAACCCAGAATATCTAGCAATTTCTTACGGTGGTTATCGAATGAAAACTAGAGATAGCGTTCCATCTGTTGAGCAAATTAAAGAAGATATGAAAATTTTAGCAGCCATGAATATAAAAATGCTGCGCACTTACAATGTTCACTTAAACGAAGTGCCAAATTTATTGGAAGCGATAAGTCAATTAAAAAAAGAAGAACAAAATTTTGAGATGTACGTTATGTTAGGTGCTTGGATTGACTGCAAAAATGCTTGGACAAACAAAGAACCAATTCATAATGAAGAAAGTGAAAGAAATGCAATTGAAATTGAAACAGCGGTATCGTTAACAAATAAATATCCTGATATAGTTAAAATTATAGCTGTTGGAAATGAAGCCATGGTAAAATGGGCTACAAGTTATTATGTTGAACCACATATTATTTTGAAGTGGGTAAATCATTTACAAGAATTAAAAAAATCTGAAAAATTACCAAGTAATTTATGGATTACTAGCTCAGATAATTTTGCTTCTTGGGGAGGTGGCGACGCTAGTTATCATACAGAAGATTTAAAAAAATTATTCCATGCCGTAGATTATATATCTATGCATACCTACCCTTTTCATAATTCTCATTACAACCCTACATTTTGGAAAGTTCCTGAAAATGAAGAAAGTTTAACAGAATTAGAAAAAATAGATGCGGCAATGCTTAGAGCAAAAGGACTTGCTATTTCACAATATCAAGCGGTGTCAGATTATATGAAATCAATCGGAATTAATAAACCGATTCATATAGGCGAAACAGGATGGACGAGTTCTTCTGATGGTTATTATGGCAATGATGGTTCTAGGGCTGCAGATGAATATAAAGCAGGATTGTATTATAAACACATGCGTGATTGGACTAAGGAAACTAAAATGTCTTGCTTTTACTTCGAAGCTTTTGATGAGCAATGGAAAGATGCCGCAAATCCGTTGGGCTCTGAAAATCATTTCGGATTGATAACCCTTGATGGACAAGCTAAATTTCCTTTGTGGGATCTAGTTGATCAAGGCGCTTTTAATGGGTTAACACGCGACGGAAAATCAATTACAAAAACATATAATGGAGACAAAGCAGCCTTATTAAAAGAAATTTTACCTCCACCTAATGCAAAATAAACTAACAATAACTTCAACTTGAAATTAACATTGATATGACACATTACAAAACAGCTCCAGAAGATATAGTTCCTGTTGGAGAAAAAATAGCCTTTGGACTTGGCAACTTAGCCAATCAATTATTTCCAGCAGCATTAGGTGTATTTATGATTATTTTAGTGTTAGCGCTTAAAATAGATCCTTTTTTTGCTGGTATATTAGCGGCTTTACCACGATTAATTGACGCACTTACCGATCCAATTATGGGTTATATCTCCGATAATACTATCTCTAAATGGGGTCGGAGAAAACCTTATATTTTCGTTGGAAGTATTTTGACAGGAATCACTTTTATGATTATGTGGCAATTGTATCCAGAAAACTCTCAAGTATATAACTTCTTTTTTTTCTTATCAATGTCAATACTTTTTTATGTGGGATATACCATTTTTGCAACCCCCTTAATTGGTTTAGGATATGAGATGACATCTGATTATAATGAAAGAACTCGCTTAATGGGTATTTCACAATTAATGGGACAAGTCGCATGGATGATAGCACCTTGGTTTTGGTATATTATTTACCTTCCATCCTTTGCAGATTCTGCCCCTGAAGGTGCTAGAATTTTATCTATTTGGGTAGGTGCATTGTGTTTAGTATTAGGTATCATGCCTGCATTGTTTTGCAAAGAAATTGATCAAACCAACTTGCAAGGCAAAACTAAATTATCATTCAAAGATTTTACTGCAAATATGAATGAATTTGTAAAAAGTATCAAACAAACCTTCTCTAATGGTCCATTTTTGAAACTTTGCGGAGCGACATTCTTAATTTTTAACGGATTTCAGACTATAGCCCAATTTGCATTTTTTATCATTATTTATTATTTATTTAATGGAGATTCTGTAATGGCAGGTCAATGGCCCGCTTGGTTTGGAACTGTTAGTGCTTTTGCTACTGCCTTTTTAGTTATTCCTGTGATTACTTATTTAGGAACAAAAATTGGAAAGAAAAATGCTTTTATTGTAGCTACCTTAATTTCGATTGTTGGGTATGCTTTAAAATGGTGGGGATTCAATCCAGACAATCCATGGTTAATGTTTTTACCCATACCTTTAATGTCTTTTGGTATTGGAGGTTTGTTCACTTTAATGATGTCTATGACCGCCGATGTTTGTGATTTAGACGAATTAAATAATGGATTACCAAGACGCGAAGCTACTTTTGGAGCTGTTTATTGGTGGATGGTAAAACTAGGTACAGCCGTGGCATTATTAACAAGTGGTGCCGTATTAAAATGGGTAGGATTTGATGAAAATGCAGTAGTTCAAACAGCTGAAACGATGACAAATTTGCGCCTAGCCGATATTTTAATTCCGATTATTACGGCAGTTATGGCCATTTTTGTTATGTGGAATTATGATATTACAGAAGAAAAAGCATACAAAATAAGAGAAATACTTATTGCCAGAAGAGGTAAAGTTCAAAAAGGCTAATAATTCATATTAAAAAATAAATATATTGGATAATTTATAATATTATGATAAAAACAACTTTATTTAGGTTTATGAAATAGCCATGTTTGCAAAAATACAATTGCGAAGCAATCACTGAATACCAAAACAAATAAAATTAGGTGAAGTAAACTTTGATGAAAATATTTTAATCAAACTGGCGTATTCCATATGACATATAAAAAAACAAATAAAATATTCACATATGAAATTAATGTTTTTATTAATTACAATATCTACCTTAACTTCTTGTTCAATACTCAGTAAAAATCAAAAAGTAAGAGTAGAGAACAGAAAAATAATAGTCAATAACAATCCATATATAATTAAAGGTATCTGTTATCATCCTGTTCCTAAAGGAAGTGACCAAAGAAGCTTTGAAAATTTAACTGAAGATTTAACCTTAATGGTAGAAGCCGGAATTAATACCATTCGGGTTTATTCACCTATTGATGATGTTAACGTGTTAGATAAAATTGATGCTGCAGGAATTAAAATAATAATGGGTTTTGGTTATAATCAAAATGGATTTTATGATATTTTATCAGGTTCATTTATCAATTATATCAATCAATACAAAAAACACAAGGCTATTTTGTTTTGGGAACTTGGTAACGAATATAATTACCATTCCGAATGGTTTGAAGGTGATATCAAAAATTGGTATCATGCCTTAAACAATGCTGCCAATATGATTCATCAAATTGACAAAAACCATCCTGTTGCCACTGCCCATGGAGAGTTGTCAGATTCTTTAGCATTGTCTATGTCTCCAAATATTGACGTTTGGGGTTTAAATGTCTATAGATGGGACAACCCGGCAAGTATTTTTAAAGAATGGTCAGCTATCAGTTTAAAACCGATGTACCTTTCTGAAGCTGGAGCCGATAGTTTTATGACCATTACAAAAGATCAATATTTACAAGGAGAAAATGAACAAGCTCAGGCTGATGCTACTAAAAACATATTAAATGGAGCGTTTAAATCGCCTGAAATTTGTTCTGGAATTACATTATTTGCTTTTGTAGACGAGT
>JAMPYA010000200.1 GCA_023700885.1 Flavobacteriaceae bacterium | reverse complement strand
TCATTTAATCATTTAATCATTTAATCATTTAATCATTTAATCATTTAATCATTTAATCATTTAATCATTTAATCATTTAATCATTTAATCATTTAATCATTTAATCATTTAATCTTTCAATAATTGAAAGCACCACATACAATATAATGATTATTGGAATTGCAATAAACTGCAACCAACTTACTAAAACAATGATCAGCAAAATAAAGATATACTTAATCATGTTTTCTTTTAACTGATAGTTTTTAAACTTCAAAGCAAACAAAGGAATCTCAGCATTGAGTAATAACGTACCAATTATAGTAATTGTAACTAAGAAAAAGGGTCTTTGTATCAATTCAACTATTTCGTTATTTTGACTATAAGCCATAATTAAAGGTATAGACACAATTAACAAAGCATTAGCTGGTGTTGGCAATCCGACAAATGAGGAAGTTTGACGTTCATCAATATTAAAGTTGGCCAATCGATAAGCAGAAGCTAACGGAATTATTAAGCCAATAAATGGAAGGTAATTCCCAACTTGCAACATATTTAACACCTCATTTCCTCCCCAGGAAGCAGCCGATTGTTTTAACAACTGAAAAATAATAAATCCAGGTACTACTCCGCTAGTAACCAAATCCGCTAAAGAATCCAGTTGTTTTCCCAACTCACTGCTAACTTTTAAAATACGCGCAAAGAATCCATCAAAAAAATCAAAAAAGATTCCTAATAAAACCATGATTGCCGCTGCCGTTAATTGATTTTCTAATACAAACAAAATACCAATCAAACCAGAGCTTAAGTTTAGAAATGTAAATAAATTTGGAATGTGCTTTTTGATCAACATGATTTTTTTATGTAAAAATAGGAAATAGTTTAATTATACGTTAAATGTTAAAAAGTTTTAATGTATAAAGTTTAAATTAATTGATTTGGTTGATATTCATCTTTAATTTTTATTTTAATATTAATTCCTGAATTTAAATATAAATAAGATATTTGCGCTAGCAATTTTAAATAGTCTAAGAAAAAATATTAGTTATAATAAATATACCGACTTTCTTATGAAAAATAAATTAGGTTTAGCAATTGTATCAGGTTTATTATTAGCTATCAGCTGGCCAACTTATGGATTACCATTTTTGCTATTTATCGCTTTTGTGCCACTTTTATGGGTTGAATATCAAATTAGAACATCACCAGTAGAGAAAAAACTACTCAAGGTATTTGGATACAGTTATTTAACTTTCTTTATTTGGAACGCGATTACTACTTGGTGGATTTGGTATGCTACTCCTTTCGGAATGTTTTTTGCGCTCATCATCAATTCTTTATTGATGACTTTGGTGATGGTTTGTTATCATTTAATAGCCAAAAGAACCACTCAGAAAGTTAGTTTACTCTTTTTAATAACACTCTGGATTTCTTTTGAAAAATTTCATCAGAATTGGGATTTTTCCTGGCCATGGCTCAACTTAGGAAATGGTTTTGCCACTTATTACCAATGGATTCAATGGTATGAATTTACTGGAATTTTTGGAGGTACTTTATGGGTGTGGATTGTTAATACTGGAGTTTTTGTTGCTTTAGTACGTTTTCAAGAAAATAACAATGTGAAGTCGTTTATAAAACAACTCCTATTGCAAACTGCCTTTGTAGTTGTTGGTATAACTATATCTTTATACATCTATCACAATTATCAAGAAAAGGGGGAAGCAATCACCGCAGTGGTTTTACAACCCAATATTGATCCCTATAGCGAGAAATACCATAAAACCAATGCTGAAAGTGCCAATGAATTGGTTGCGCTGGCTAAATCTGCAATGGATAGTACGATTACTTTTGTAATAGCCCCAGAAACCGCTATTGCCAATGCTTCTGAAGTAGAAAACTTTAACTTTTCTGCTGAATATTTTATCATAAAAGATTTTATCAATCAATATCCTACAACTCATTTTTTAGGCGGAATCAGTTTTTATTCTACTCAAGAAGCGATGATGAATCGCATTCCAACTTCTAATTATTACAGAAGAGGAAATATTTGGTACAACAGCTATAACTCTGCTTTTTTAATTGATAAAACAAATTATGTTCCGATTTATCACAAATCAAAATTAGTTGTTGGAGTTGAACATATTCCCTATCGATCTATAGTAGAGCCACTTTTAGGAAATGTGATGATTAATTTAGGCGGAAGCGTTGCTACTTTAACTCCGCAAAAAGAGCGAGATGTATTTACAACTTCTACCTTAAATTATGTTAAAGCTGCTCCTATCATTTGTTATGAATCCGTTTATGGTGAATATGTAACCAAATATATTCATAAAAAAGCTGATTTTTTAGCAATCATCACAAATGATGGTTGGTGGAGTACAAGTCAGGGACACAAACAGCATTTAACTTTTGCATCTTTAAGAGCCATTGAAACGCGAAGATCTATTACAAGATCTGCTAATACCGGTATTTCTGCTATAATCAATCAAAAAGGTGATTTGGTAAAGTTTATTCCGTACGGAGAAAAAGGAGTTTTAAAAGAGAAAATTCAACTTAATAAAGAAGTTACTTTCTATACCCAACATGGTGATTATATAGCTCGTATTTCCATCTTTATCATGGTTTTAGTACTGTTATCATCCTTGTTTAGAAAGCGGGAAAAACTTTAAGGCAATAAGCTTTTGGCTATGTGGTTAAAATATTAAAAAATTGAAAGATTGAAAGATTGAAAGATTGAAGGATTAAATGATCATTTAAATAAGGAATAATTATCCGACTACATTTATTCTAAATTCTAACTTCTAGACTCTAAATTAAGCTAACCGACAATAGACAACCCAGAACTTCATTACTATTGCTTACTGCTTAAAGCCTCTTAAAATCATTTCTAAATCTTCTCTAATTAAACTATATTTACTTCATAATGCAAGGGATAGCTCAAATAAATATGGATAAAAACATCAAAGTACTTCAACTCATTGATTCACTACAAATTGGCGGTGCAGAAGTCATGGCTGTGAATATTGCGAATGCTTTACACAAAAGGGGAATTGCTTCACATTTAGTAGTATCACGAAAAGAAGGTCCTTTAAAAGACAGGTTACTTTTAGGAGTTGAGTATTTGTTTTTAGACCGCAAAAGGATTATAGATATCAGTACTTTATTAGGGTTTTATCATTATATCAAGAAACACCATATTAACATTATTCATGCCCATGCAACTTCCTGGTTTTTAGCAGTGTTGATGAAAATGATGAATCCATCCCTAAAAATAATTTGGCATGACCATTTTGGTGATAGTGAAAAGTTACCTCAAAGACCTGTACTTTTATTAAAATTGGCTTCTATTTTTTTTTCATCAATAGTATCAGTCAATTATAAACTTCAATTATGGGCAAAAAATGAGCTTCACACCACAAACTGTATTTATTTACCCAATTTTATAACTCCTTTGGAAATACTTTTAATCAGTAATAAAGATCATTTAAATGGGGAATCAAAAAAAAGGATTATTTGTCTAGCTAATTTAAGACCTCAAAAAGATCATATCAATTTATTAAAATCTTTTGTTGAAGTTCAAAAACAATTTCCAGATTGGACTTTACACCTGATCGGCTCCAAATCTGATGAGATTTATTATGAACAATTACAGCATTATATAAATCAACATAATTTAAGAAAAAGCGTTTTTATCTATGAAAACTGTATTAATGCTTCAACGTTCTTGTCACAGGC
>JAMPYA010000199.1 GCA_023700885.1 Flavobacteriaceae bacterium | reverse complement strand
TGGCCAGTTAAAAAATGAAAACTATTAATTGTAACGGCAAACTGATTGATTTATCTACACCAAAAATAATGGGAATTCTAAATCTCACTCCCGATTCTTTTTTTGATGGTGGAAAGTATCAAAATGAAAAATCTATCATTGAAAAGGTTGATAAAATGATAAATGAAGGTGCTACATTTATTGATGTTGGCGCTTATTCTTCTAGACCAAATGCCATTCATATTTCAGAAGAAGAAGAGTTAAAAAGACTTATTCCGACTTTAAAATTACTGTTTAAAACATTTCCAGAATTGTTAATTTCTGTTGATACATTCAGAAGTAAGGTTGCGCTTGCAAGTGTTGAAAATGGCGCTTGTATGATTAACGATATATCTGCTGGCGAAATGGACGAAAAAATGTTTGAAACAGTTGCAAAACTTCAAGTACCTTATATTTTAATGCATATGAAAGGAACTCCCCAAAACATGTATAAAAATCCGACTTATGAAAATATCATCTTAGAAATAATGTCCTATTTTTCTGAAAAAATTTATCAACTAAGGAAATTAGGGTTAAACGATTTAATTATTGATGTCGGTTTCGGATTTGGAAAAACATTAGAACATAATTATCAATTATTGCAAAATTTAGATTATTTTAAGCATTTAAATATTCCTATTTTAACTGGAATTTCAAGAAAATCGATGCTTCAAAAACCATTAAATATAACGGCAGATGAAGCGCTAAATGCAACAACGGTTGCTAACACCATTGCGCTTTTAAAAGGAAGTTCTATTTTGCGTGTACACGACGTTAAAGAAGCTGTTGAAGCTGTAAAAATAACTTCACTGTTAAATCAATAAATACCCATTAAATAGCCATGTTTGCAAAAACACAATTGCAAAGCAATCACTGAACACTGAAACAAATAAAATTTAGTGAAGTAAACTTTGATGAAAATATTTTAATCAAACTGGCGAAACGTTAGTTTGTGAATACCAAAAAGAAAATAAATAAGGAATGAACAATTCCATATGACATATAAAAAAAAATAAATATTGACATATGAAACCATCTCAATTATATTGGTTGCTTTTTGTGACCATCTCCATTTTAAGTTGTCAGAAAAAAGAAATTAAAATTCCTACTTCTGATAAAACTGGTATCCAAGAACTATCAAATTTTTCTGAAATTTGGATGTTTAGAGATAATAATATAGAAGATTCCATAATTATTAAGGATAATAATTTAATAGGTGCTACCAACTGGATATTTAATATTGACAGAAATCTTAAATTAAAAAAAGTTTTTCCTAAGATTCAGTATTTCCAAGAGAAAAGGTTAAAAAGAGCTGAGGAAAATAAAAGTGAATTTAAAAACTATTTGAGCTACTCTGATACCATTAATAAAATTTTATCTTTTGTCGATATGAGTAATATTCAGTTTCATTTTAACACTTTACAATCTGAAAATTGCATTTTAAAAAACTTCGATTATTACAAAAATTATAATAATATTCATCTCACATTTGGTTTAAACTCTTATTTCATCAATGAAACTGAAATAAATAAAGTTGGTTTTGTTGGAAAATTTAAAGAATTTCTTCTCAATTCAAAAAATGAAAACAAAAATTTATTGCATTTAAATTTTAATCAAGATCTCACCTATCAAGAATATTTAAACATTAAGACTCAATTAATCTATTTAAAAAATGAACTATTTAAAATAGATTCAAATGAATATGTTTTTGATAGCAATTAATTTCAAGAGTAAAGTTTTGATTCATAATAAACTCGGTTAATAAATATAAAAATTACTACATTTACATAAAAAGATAATCAGTTTGGACTTCATTAACCTCTCAATTTTAGATATTTTCGATGCCTTTTTAGTAGCGGTGTTACTTTATTATGTATACAAATTAATTAAAGGGACAGTTGCTGTTAAAATTTTCATCGGAATTGCCATTGTTTTCATTATGTGGAAACTTACTCAATTATTAAAAATGGAAATGCTTAGTGGTATTTTAGGAACTCTAATTGGAGGCGGAGCCATTGCATTAATAGTAGTATTTCAACAAGAAATCAGAAAATTTTTATTGATGATTGGTTCATCAAATTTTGCATCACGCAGAAGTTTTGTTAGACAATTAAAATTTTTAAATACAGAAAACCAAGATGTTACGGATGTTGCTTCTATCATTAGAGCGTGCGAACATCTTTCAAAATTAAATACCGGCGCATTAATTGTTCTTGAAAAAACAAACAATTTAGACTTTGTTAGAAATACCGGAGACCAAATGTTTGCAAAGGTTAATATACCAATACTTGAAAGTATTTTCTTTAAAAATAGCCCTTTACACGATGGAGCTGTAATTATAAAAAATAATTTTATCATTGCGGCAAGAGTGGTTTTACCTTTATCATCTGCCTCATTACCATCGCAATACGGACTAAGAGTTAGGGCTGCTGTTGGAATTACAGAACGAACCGACGCTTTATGCGTTTTGGTTTCAGAAGAAACCGGTAAAATTTCTTATATCAAAGATGGGATCATTATTATTGATAGAACATCTAATGAAATCACAGAAATGATATTAAAAGATTTAGGATAAATTATACTAATACTGCAAATTGCTTATGATATAAATTTTTGTAGAAACCATTTTCAATCTTAAGCAATTCTTTATGGTTTCCGATTTCTTCCTGTTTTCTGCACTTTTCAAAAAACCCTTTGGGAAGTACTGATTTTATTGAAATAAATTTTGAAAATGGGTGTTGCAAGCCTATTTTTGGGGATGTTTATAAGAAAATTAAAAAATCGTTCTGGCAGTGTTTCAGTGCAGATTATTTCCAAAAACCACGGGAAATACAAAGTCATTTAAACTATTGGCAGTAGCAGTAATGAGCAAGAGGTTCGAAAATTGTTATTTCTTGGAAAGCAGGAAATGGAAAGGCTGCTGCACGCAGAAAAATCTAATATATCACTAAGAAAAGCAGCAGAACTAACGCAAAATATGTATCAAATTACTTATATCCTCCCTGATTCTAAACATATTAAATCAAGACTCTTGAAAATGAATGATGCCAATCCAAAATTGGGGAGTAATCCTCAATCAGTTCTTAATCATCTATGAAAAAAGGGTCAGAATTTAAGTAAAATTCCAACCCAAGTTATTTTTAACTTACACAAATTACAGGATAGTGTCTAATATTTTTATAGGTTAGTACTAATTTACTCTTTTTTAATTAATTTGAAATAACCGTAGATAACACCTGCCACTATTAAATATATTATTCCTCCATCTATGGGCATTTCTGGATGTAAACAACTTGGATCACTACAAGGTTCTGGGGGCTCTTCTTGTGCATAATTCTTAAATACTACACAAAATAACATAAATAAAATCAATAACCCCTTATTATAAAATCTAATTATCTTATATACTTTATTCCCTATCATGAATACTACATTTGCTCAAAAGTAATAATTTTATTTAACAATTATTTTCTGAGTCCAATTTCCTTTATTCGTAGAAATATTGAGAATATAAACACCAAAACCAATATTTACCGGTAATTTGATAACACTAACATTTTGCATAGATTCTAATTTCCAATGTGATGTTTTTTGTCCTAACATATTAAACAAACTTGCGCCATTTATTTCTATCTCACCACTTAACTTTTTAATATAAATGAAACCATCGTTATAATATCCCGTTAGATTTACTAATTCTACTTCATCTTCGCTTTCCGTCGTT
>JAMPYA010000198.1 GCA_023700885.1 Flavobacteriaceae bacterium | reverse complement strand
GGCCTGTTTTTAGGATGGCTATTTTTCCATTCTTCAACTACAAATGAAAGCGATAAAAATCCTTCTAAAGCAGAAGTTAAAGCTGAAGTTTGGACATGTTCTATGCATCCTCAAATTAGAATGGACAAATTTGGAAAATGCCCATTATGCGCTATGGACTTAATTTTATTAAACCAAAATTCGGCTGAGGCAATGGATCCTAATGAAATTCATTTTACAAATGAAGCTGTTCAATTAGCTAATGTTTTAACATCGGTAGTATCTAAACAAAAACCAATTAAAGAAATTCGTCTTTTTGGTAAAGTTCAGACAGATGAGCGTTTAATTCAAAGTCAGGTTGCTCATATTCCTGGTAGAATTGAGAGATTGTATGTCAATTTTACCGGTGAAAGTGTAAAAAGAGGTCAGATACTTGCACTTATTTATTCACCCGATTTAATTACTGCCCAACAGGAATTGTTAGAAACAGCTAAAACAAAGCAAGTATATCCAGAAATTTATGAGGCAGCTAAAGAGAAACTGCTTCAATGGAAATTAACCTTAAGTCAAATTGATAAAATTGAAAGTTCCAAAAAAATTAAAAATAATGTTGAGGTTTATGCAAATTCTAGCGGAATTGTTACTGCAAAACAAGTAAATGTTGGTGATTATGTCGGCCAGGGAACTGTTCTATTTGAAGTTACAGATCTCTCAAAAATTTGGATATTATTTGATGCTTATGAGAGTGATCTTCATTTTTTAAAGAAAGGAAATAAAATGGATTTTACGATTCAAGCTCTACCTAGTGTTGCTTTTAATGGAATAATTAGTTTTATAGATCCTGTAATAGATCCTAATACTCGAGTAGCAAAAGTGCGTTTAGAAATAAATAATCAAGACGGAAAATTAAAACCTGAAATGTTTGCTACTGGTTTAGTTAAAGCTAATCTGGATCAATATCAAAATAAAATGGTAATTCCGAAAACAGCGGTTTTATGGACAGGTAAACGATCTATTGTTTATGTTAAAAAACCTGGTAATGATCCTATATTTAAAATTAGAGAAATAGAATTAGGACCCATGCTTGGTAATAGTTATGTAGTTGAAAATGGAATATTAGAAGGAGAAGAAATTGTTACTCAAGGTGCTTTTAGTGTTGATGCCGCTGCTCAATTAGAAGGAAAGCAAAGTATGATGAATTTGGAAGGAGAGGTAATTTCAACAGGTCATCAACATGGAACAGAAACAACTCCAATAACAAATGTTAAAAAGACAGCAATTTCAAAAGAGGCGAAAAAGGCTTTAGAGTTAATAATTAATGAATATGTTTTGTTACAAACTGCTTTGGCCAAAGACGATTTAGCTACTTCAAAAAATCAAGCTAAAAATATTTTAGCTGTTATTTCAAAGGTTGATATGAACTTGTTTACAGGTGAATCTCATGATTTGTGGATGGAGTTTCAAAGAAAAGTTAAAATTTCTATTAAGGGATTAGAAAATGCTAAAGATATTGAAATCATAAGAAAATCTTTCTTAGATTTGTCTGTAACATACATTGCAATTGTTGAATCTTTTGGACCATTTAGCGAAAAATTATATTTAATGAATTGCCCTATGGCTAATAATAACAAAGGAGGTGACTGGTTAAGTTTTGCCAAACAAGTTAGAAATCCATATTACGGAAAATCTATGTTAACATGTGGATCAATTAAAAAAGAATATTAATATTTAAATAGATAAAAAATGAAAAATGTATTGTTATCATTAATAATGGTAGTTAGTTTTATAACGGTTTCAACTGCTCAGCAAAAAGAAGTTGTTAAAGAGAAAGTAACAAAAGAAATTAAAGAAGTAAAAAAGTGTGATACTAGTTGTACAAAACCATGTTGTGCAGATAAAAAAGCAGAAAAACATGCAGATTGTGATATGAAAAAGCATGAAGGACATACTAAAGCTGATGGAATGAAATGTTGTGCTGCTAAGAAAGAAGGAAAGCATGCTGAATGTAAAGATAAAGATGCTGAAGGGCACAAACATGCAGATCATGTAAAAAAATGTGAACCAAATTGCACCAAACCGTGTTGTGCTGAAAAAAACACAACAGAAGTTAAAAAAGAAGTTATCAAAGTTAAAGAAACTGCTAAAATAGCTTTTGCTTGTCCGATGAAATGTGAAGGTGAAAAAACATATACCAAAGAAGGCAAATGTCCAAAATGTAACATGAATTTAAAACCTATTAAAAACTAGTTTTAAATTAAATAATAATTTAAAAAGGCAGTGAATTAACACTGCCTTTTTTTATATTAGCCACTTAGTATTTTTATCTTATGGCTAATTCAAAGTATATAATTCGTAAAACCCATCGATATTTAGGATTTTTTATTGGTATACAATTTTTATTGTGGACTGTAGGTGGTTTGTATTTTGCATGGACAAATATTAAGGAAATTAGAGGAAATCATTTAATTCATCATGATGACATTCTAATCGTTAAAGAAAATATGAAATCTCCCGAAGAAGTGCTTCGGATTAATAATATAGCCCCAACAAAAGTTAAAGAGATTAAATTGTCGAGCTTATTTTATGAATCATATTATTATGTTGTTTTAGATGATAATATGATGTTAATTAATTCAATAACCGGTAAAATTAGAGATTCAATTTCTGAACAAGATGCCAGGAGAATTGCCATAAAAAAACTAAAAAAAAATATTCCAATAAAAAATATTGAATATGTAACTAATAAAAATATTGATCAGCATTTTCAATATCGTGGAGGAATGCTGCCTGCTTGGGCAGTAGCGTTAGATGATGATTCTAATACGATTTTATATATTTGTGCACTACAAGGAACTCTTGAACGTGTAAGAACTAAAGAATGGAGAATCTTTGATTTCTTATGGATGCTCCATATCATGGATTTTGATGAAAGAGACAATATTAACAATTCACTTCTAAGAGGTTTTTCAATTTTAGGATTATTCACAATTTTAAGTGGGTTTGTATTATTTTTTCAAAGTTCTAGAACAATTAAAAAATTATTTAGAATAAAATATTTTAGAAAAGTATTTTAAAAATGAGTAATTTTACTTTTAATTATTAGTAATATTTAAAAATCAATTTATATGAAAAAATCAATTTTAGCAGTGGCTGTGATATTCTCAGTTGCTGTATTTTTTGTTTCTTGTAAGGAACAGCCAAAAGAAGAAGTAGTGGTTGAAGCAACAGATGCAAATACAGAAATGGCAATGAATGATGTATATATGTGTGATATGAAATGTCAAGCTTATTCAGAACCAGGAAATTGTGAATGTGGTATGGAACTTAAAAAAGTAGAAGTTGCTGCAGTTGATACAATGGCTGTTGAAGAAAATCATGAAGGACATAACCATTAAGATTTATTAAAAATAGCTTGGGTTAACCCAAGCTATTTTTTAAACTTACACAGATTTTGAGATACTGCTTTATATAAGCTATTTCTTCCTAAGATTTTTATTAAAATTTTTATCGCCTCTAGTTTTTGGTTTTTTATACTTTTTGGCTAATTCTCTGCGATAAGATCCTCCTTGATTAGTTTTTTTGTTTTTATCACTCTTTTCATGAAATCCGCGTGCAGTTGTATCTGTTTTAGAAGTTCGATTGTGAGTTTCAATAATAACGGGTCTTTCTTCCGGAATTAATTGAGTTGATATTTCAACTTCTGAAGGAAATTCTATTTTTGGAATTTCATAAGCCATCAATTTTTCAATAGCATCTTTATAAACTTG
>JAMPYA010000197.1 GCA_023700885.1 Flavobacteriaceae bacterium | reverse complement strand
CCAATTGGATAAATGAAGTGAAAAATAAAACACAGCCAAGCATCATTGCCGATATACAACCGATTATTATACAGGGTAAAGAAGTAATTTGTTTAAGGGTAAATGAATTTCCGGTAAAACCGGTATCTTTTAAAGGAAGGTATTACAAACGGGTAAATAATTCGAACCACCAACTTTCGGCAATAGAAATCACTAATTTAAGTATGCAATCTTTACAGCTTTCTTGGGATTCCTATCCCGCTCAAGGAAAAAGTTTGGAGGATTTAGATCCACATAAAGTTACTTTGTTTTTCGAAAAAGTAAATGCTACAGGGCGATTCAAATTAGAGGGCAGTTGGTTGGAAAACCTACAAAAACTAAAATTAGTTGGAGCTGAAGGGATTACTAATGCAGCTTGGTTGCTATTTGCCAAAGAAGCCACAGGTTATAATGTTCACTTAGGCAGATTAAAAACGCCTTCGATGATTATTGATGACAAGATGCTGAATGGAACCTTATTTGACGTAGTCGAAGAAACCATGCGCTATCTTATAGGTCAGATCAAAGTGGCCTTTGAGATAACGGGAATGCCTACACAACGTACGGAAATTTTCGAATATCCGCTTCCCGCTTTGAGAGAGATAGTTCTCAATGCCATTATCCATAGGGATTATATGAGTCCGATAGACATACAAATTAAAATTTTTGATAATTATATCACATTTTATAATCCAGGAACGCTTTATGGGAATCTTACCGTAGCCGATCTTAAAAAGGACAATTATCAAGCTATAGCCCGAAATAAATTGATAGCAGAAGCGTTTTATCTTACAGGTGACATAGAGAAATATGGTAGTGGTTTTGTACGAATCCGTAAAGGAATCAAGGAATATCCCACAATGAAAATGGAGTTTGCAGAGGTTGCTAGCGGTTTTTTATGGACTGTTAGTTATACGAAGCAGCGGGTGAGTTTGGTTGATGATAATGTCACCGATAAGGTCACCGATAAGGTCACCGATAAGGTCACCGATAAGGTCACCGATAATCAAATGAAAATTTTACAATTAATACAGAAAAATGAAAGAATAACAACAAATGAGTTGGCTATTCGTTTAAATATATCGCAGCGAAAAATAAAAGTAAACATCGCTAAACTAAAAGAAAAAGAGCTGTTATTAAGGGTAGGAAGTTCAAAAAGTGGCTATTGGAAAGTTATTGATAAAGAGTAATAATATGGAAGCTTTAGTCAAAGAAGTCTCCGACTTTTATGTCGATACCAAAAGCAAGAAAGTCCGAATGAATACGATCATCTTAGAAAAACAGACGGAATTGGCAAAAGTAACTTTACGCAAGGAAACACCATTAATTCAAGTGATAGATCGTCCCATTTTACCTTTGGCGAAAGAAAAATTTGGAAAGGATAAAGGGATAGTACTAGGTGGTTTTTTAGCCAGCCTAAGTTACACCAAGCAAAAAATAAGTTTACTAGAAAATGATGAGATAAATGTCGGTGTAAATGTCGGTGTAAATGTCGGTGTAAAAACGCTTCTTGTTTTTATCGAAAATAATCCAGGAACTAATGTTTTAACTATGGAGAAACATTTCAATGTTACCCAAAGAACTATAGAACGCTGGATAAAAATATTAAAAAAAGAAAATAAAATAGAATTCATAGGAGCATCAAAAACAGGAGGTTATTATAAAATCAGTACTAAGTAAGGAAGCTATGACACAAATTGGAGAAGTTTTGGCGGTTGACCCCCGCTACTTCCGTCCTACCGAAGTAGAACTCCTCATTGGCGATGCTACCAAAGCCCGCACCAAATTAGGATGGATACCAGAATACGATTTAGCTGCCTTAGTAAAAGATATGATGCAATCTAACCTCCATCTCATGACTAAAGGAGTGTATCTAAAAGAAGGGGGTTATACCATGGAAAATTATTATGAATAATATAAATAAATGAAAATATCGATATCTTGTCCAGTTGGAGATCCATTAAACCCATCAACCTGGTCTAGGACTCCTTTAAATATAATCAATGAACTTAAGAAAAGGGAATGTCTAGAAGAAGTGTTTAATACAACAATAAATAGAAAAATTTCATTCACAATTGACAAACTGATTGAAAATAGTGATAAAAAATACTTTAATTGTTTTTTATTTAGAAAAATTCCTAAAATTTATTTATCATTTCAAAATAAAATAAAAAAATCTAGAAACATTCTACATATGGGTATATTAGATTTACCTGAGAAAAGAAATAAATATACTCGTTGTGCATTTAAATAATGCTAATTTTTAAATTATTTATATTTCTATCAAAAACAAACTTATTTATAAATTGGATAATTGTTAAAGATGTTAGTTTTGAGAGTATCCTTGTTTTAAAACCTTGAAAGGTTTTAGCATAATTTCTTCGAATCATAAATTGATCACAAAGTTGTGAAAACAGTGTTTCTATTCGCTTTCTTTTCTTTTTAAAAATGTAGGCTTTTTTTTGGTAGTTATCTTGGTTTTTACGCATTGGAACTTCTAATTTAATTCGCTTACTTTCAAATAAATCTAGTTGATAATCAGCACTTAAGTAGCCTTTATCTCCTAAAACAACACAATCATTTAACTGATTTTTGATGTCTTTCAAATAATGAATATCATGTACAGATGCTTTGCTAATATCAAAATTTTTAAATACACCTTCAATTGAGCAAACAGCATGTATTTTATAACCATAATAATGCATGTTCTGACTTGCACAAAAACCCTTGTTTGGAGAGGTGTGGAATTCTTCTTTACAAATTTTACTTCTAGTGCTTCTTGATAATTTAACGACTTCTAATGGCATACTGTCAATAACAAAGTAATTTTCAAACTCATTAAAGCTTTTAGATAATTTATTTCTTATGAATTCTATGGCAAAGAATAATTTTCGCTTTCTCCTATTATAAACAGAACGTTCAATTTTAGTTAATAAATCGCTTGGAAGAACTCTAAACAATTGACATTCACTGTCAATACTCATATATTCTGATGTTAAATTAATGGCTATCAATTCTATGTCTTTAAGTTTTGGTTTCCTTTTTTGTTGTAAAAATTGCTCTTTTTCTGTTATTGTTGTTAATACTTCTAATATTTTATCGTAATTTGCTTTAAAGTTGTTCATATATTTAATTGTTTGATATTCAACTAAATATACGCTTTTTAAAAGCAATGAACAACTTTATTTTATGTATTTATTAATGCACAACGAGTATAAATATATAAATCATTATTGTTTAATAGATTATTCTTGGGATTTATGGTTTAAAAATCAACAAAAAAATCAGAAGCATTCATTAAGTTTTTTACAGAAAGTTGAGTCAATAGAATATAAAAAATTAAATTCAGCAAAGCATATTTTTACCACATCAAAATTTATTAAGGATTATATCCATTCTTTTTATGGAATTGCTCAGGAAAAAATAACTAATGTAGGAACAGGAACAGGAATTATTCAGCCTCTTTTTGATAAAAAAAGATACGATTTTAAAGAAATTCTATTTGTTGCAAAGGGAAGATTTATTGATAAAGGGGGTGATTTAGTTATTGAAGTGTTTAAAAAATTAAATATAATTGATCCAACCATTAGATTTACAATCTTAGGTCAAGATAATTATAAGGATAATTTTAAAAAAATTTCTAATTTAAATGTTTTAGGATATATTTCACAAAATGAACTTCAGAATTTATTTAATAGAAGTACTCTTTTTATTATGCCAGCCAAAAATGAACCATG
>JAMPYA010000025.1 GCA_023700885.1 Flavobacteriaceae bacterium | reverse complement strand
TTCAAACCCAACTGCAAAAAACACCACTTCTTTTGTCGGATTTTCTTTAGCAATGCTTACAGCTTCTAAAGGTGAATATAAAATACGCAAATCGCCTCCATTTGCTTTCGCTTCTAACAAACTTTTTTTGCTTCCCGGAACCCGAATCATATCGCCAAAAGAGCAAACAATAACACCTTGTTCTAAGAGATCAATGGCTTTATCAATTAAATTTAAAGGTGTTACACAAACCGGACAACCAGGCCCGTGAATCATTCTAATATTTTCTGGCAACAGTTCTAAAATGCCGTTTTTAACCAAACTATGAGTTTGCCCGCCACATATTTCCATAATATTCCACTTTTTAGTGGTTATTTTATGAAGTTGATCTATCATGGCCTTTGTGGCTTCGTAATTTCTATATTCTTGTAAATATTTCATGTCTAAGTATTAGAAGATTAAAAGATTAACCCTTCGACTTCGCTCAGGGTTCTGATTAAAAGATTATTTTTAATTCACTACATTTTACAATGGTAATAGTACATCAATTGTCCGAACGAAATATTTTCATCGTTTGGTGGTAATTGTTTGTTAAAATACAAATAAAAATCATCCTTTGCTAACGCCATTAACATATCTATTAAGGTGGTATTTTGAAAAACACCGCCACTTAAAGCAATATGTTTAATGTTTTGTTGCTTTGCAATTTGTATGATGATAGCGCTTAATGTATATAAAAAATTAATGATTATTTGAGAAGTATTTACTCCAGTTAAAAAATCATGATGGCAATGTTGTAAAATTAGTTGTGGCGAAATAATTCCATTTTCAATAATTGGATGATAATTAACTGCATTTTTGAGTTGATAATCTTCCACTTGATTTTCTAACACAATGGCTGCTTCGCCTTCATACGTATTAAAATCGACCAAATTTAATAAAGAAGCCAAGGCATCAAATAAGCGTCCCATTGAAGATGTTTTAAGTTTATTATTTTTCAAAATGGATTGATAAATAAGCCATTCTTCGGTCGTAAATTTATTTTTAATTGATGAAATCATTTCTTCTGATGCTAGTGAAAGTAAAGATAATCGAGGTTCTTTAGCCATTTTATCGCCGGCAATCCAGTTAAAATAAGAAAGGTGTGAAACACGCTTCATACTTCCTTTTTCATAGGTAAAAAATTCGCTTCCCCAGATGTTTTTATCATCGCCAAAACCGGTTCCGTCCCAAATTACGCCCAAAATTTTATCATCAGAATTGAATAATTGATGTTCGCCTAAAACGGCTGCAAAATGTGCTTTATGATGCTGAATTTCAATAATTTGCTTTTTTAATTTATTTCCAAATTCATGCGCAAACAGATTACTTTGGTACTGTGGATGAGCATCAGTTAAAATGACATGAGGTGTTTCTTCAAACAAATTTATAAAATAGGATATTGTTTTTGAGTAGCGTTCAGCTACATCAAAATGGTCTAAATTTCCCAAATATTGACTGATGTAAATATTGTCGTTAGGGGTAAAAGAAATAGAACTTTTTAAGTGACCGCCGGTTGCTAAAACTTTCTGATTATTAGGTTTTTGAAAATCAAAATAATTGGGAGCGTAACCGCGAGAACGCCGAAATAAAACGCTTATTTCAAATTTGGAACTAATTTTTAAAACAGAATCATCTTGCGGATTGGTAATTTTCAGGTTGTGATGTAAAAAATAATCGGCTACATTTGATAATAAGTCTATCGCCATTTTTTCATCGCTAATAATTGGTGATCCATGAATATTCCCGCTGGTAGCTACAATTGGAAATGTTAATTCACTAGCTAATAATTGTAAAATTCCGGTATAAGGTAACATTACACCTAATTGATTTAAATGTGGCGCAATGCTTTTTAAATCGATATGCCCTTGATACTTTTTTGTAGAAATAATTACAATGGGTCTTTCGGTTGAGGTTAATATTTTTAATTCATTTTCCGAAATAGAAATTTCATTTTGAAGAATTTTTAACGATGGATATAAAACTGCAAAAGGTTTATGGGGTCTTTTCTTGCGTTTTCTTAATTCTTGAATAATCTTTTCATTCCGGGCATCGCAACACAACAAATAGCCGCTGGTATTTTTTAAAGCGATAATTTTTCCATCGGATAGCAGTTTTGCGATTTTTTTAAAAAGTGTATTGTTTTCTAAATCAATAGTTTTTTGGTTAGAATCAGTTAGTTGTAACTGAATTCCACACGTTGAACAAGTATTTGTTTGAGAATGAAATCGCCGATTCTCAGGATCGGTATATTCCTTTAGACAGGAATTGCACATCGGAAAAGAATTTACAGCGGTATTGGCGCGTTCAAAAGGAAAAGAATTTGTTAATGACCAGCGCGGTCCACAGTTAACACAAGTGGTAAACGGATATTGAAAACGGTTATTTTCAGGGTCATTCATTTCGGCAGAACAATCGTTGCAAAGCGCAAAATCGGGCGTGAGTGTTAAATTTAACTTGTTTCCTTTTGTTGAGGGAATAATAGAAAAATCTTCAAAAGGAGTGAAGTCAATTTGATTTATTTGATGATGCGTAATTCTAGCAACTGGTGGTGGATTATTAACTAATTGATTATAAAAATCAAAAATGGTTGATTCCTGTTCTGTTGCAATTATAATAACGCCTTCTTCATTGTTAGAAACGGTTCCTTTTAGTTTGAAATTATTAGCCAAAACATAAACAAAAGGCCGAAATCCGACCCCTTGAACTTGACCTTTTATAATAATTTGATACGTTTTTAACATGCGTAAATCGGCTATTATTTACAAATTAAAACGAATTGTAAAGTTGAGTTGATAGTTTTGATATTTGAAAAATACACGCTTGAATTGCATTTTTTACCTTATCGCTTAATTCAATAGTCATCGGCTTCATTTCTTTTATTGAAATGGTAAACAAATAAATTTCAGGTATTTTTTCCATCAGGTAAACAGATTCAATCATGTCTTTAAGTCCTACATCATGTACACTTAAAGCAGATGGATAATCGGATGCAAATCTTGGTTTGATTAATGAAATAGTTCCTTCTTCTTTTCCATCCATTGTAGCATCAATCAAAATAATTTTAGGATAAGTTTCGAACATATTCAATAATAAAAATCCACCAGTTCCGCCATCAACCAAATCAATATAATTGGGAAGTTTCATTTTTTCCATGGCTTGAATGATTTGGACTCCCACACCTTCGTCGCCCATTAAATAATTTCCAACGCCCATTATTAAAATATTTTTTGACTTATCTTCTTCAAAAAAGTAGGTTGCGTTTGCTTTATCAGTTATCGGATTAGTATTGTTTTTCATTGATATATATAAAAAGGCTTAAAAGCAGAATAGGTATAAATTTAAACTTTTTTCTGCTTTTAAGACCATTAAAGAAGGTTAGTTAATAGTTGTTGATTAATTTTTTTCTGATTCTTTATTTGATGATTTCTTTTTACCCTTTACACGACCACTGCCAACAAATTTATAACCGCTTATCATAGATGAAGCTTCTCCTCTTCCTTCAAGCCAATCGTGGTAAAATACTAAATAAATATGGACCATAGTAAAAAAAATGAATATCCACATTGAAATATGATGTATTTGTCTTGTTGCAAAATCGCCTCCAAACATGGGATTCACCCAGCTAAATAAATTGGGCAACCAAAACTCTGAAGTATCAGAATACAATCCAAATCCTGTAAATATTTGAACTAATGCCATGAAAAACATAACCAAATAAGAAATTGTTGCTATACTATTGTGTCCAACGCTTATATGTTGTGGGTCATGAGCTTTTTCATTCATTAATAAAATGTCAATTTTTAGCACATGTTTAATGTTTTCCCAAACTTTTTTATTGAAAGGCATAAAAGCAGTCCAACGCGCAAATCTATTACCGATGATGGCCCAATACAATCTTAAAATCATTACAAATAAGAATAAGTAAGCAGCTAAGAAATGAATTAACCGAGTGGTGCCCATCATGTATAATTCAGATGCGTCAGCTTTAATTAAAAGAGCTGGTGGATTTGCAATTAGAAAACCAGTAAGAATTAATACAATTATAGCTAAAACGTTTAACCAATGAAAAACTCTTACGGCTAATTGCCAAACGTAAATTCTTCTAAATGTTTTTTTATTTTCCATAATGAAAAATTAAAATATTGAGTTAAACGTCACAAACTGAAATATTCTGAACTTTTGAAATATGATTTCCATGTTCATCATATAAATGTACCGCACATGCTAAACAAGGGTCAAAAGAATGAATGGTGCGTATAATTTCTAACGGAAGTTTTGGATCTGCCACTGGCGTTCCAATTAAAGCCGCTTCATAAGGAGATCTTTGTCCTTTTGCATCTCTAGGCGATGCGTTCCAGGTTGTTGGTACTACTTGCTGATAGTTTTCTGTTTTTCCGTCTTTAATTTTAATCCAATGGGCCAAACCGCCACGAGGTGCTTCAGTAAAACCTACACCTTTTGCTTCTGCTGGCCAAGTTTTAGGATCCCATTTTTCAGTATTTGCCATTCTACTATCTCCATTTTTAATGTTAGATAACAACTGGTTGTAAAACTCCATAGTCCAACCTGCAATTAATTTGGTTTCAATACCACGAGCTGCAGTTCTTCCTAAAGTTGAGAATAATGCTTCTACTGGAACATTGAGATGTTTTAAAGCGCCATTTACGGCTTCTTGTACTTCTTTATTTCCGCGAGCATACGCAACTAACAAACGTGCTAAAGGACCCACTTCCATTGGTTTATCTTTCCAACGAGGTGTTTTTACAAAACTATATTTATCTTCTACATTAAGGAAATCATACGGTGGTTTAGGTCCGGTGTAGTTGATGTTGGTTTCGCCTTCCCAAGGATGTTTTCCTTTGTCATTTCCATCAGAATAATCATACCAAGAGTTGTTAACATACTCTACAATATCATTACTTCTGTGGTCAACATCGTGAACTTTTGATAGATCAAAATCTAAGATAACTCCTTGTGGAAATTTAAAACTGGAAACATCATTGTAACCATTGGTAGGAAAATCGCCGTAGGACATGTAATTTCCAAAACCTTTACCTATGGCTCCCCAATCTTTATAGAAAGAAGCGATGGCTAATAAATCTGGAATATAAACTTGTTCAATGAAATTTTTACCTTCTTCAAGCAATTTTCCTACATAGGCTAAACGTTCGGCATTTAAACCTCCAGGGCTATCCGTGTTTATGGTACAGGCCATTCCTCCAACTAGATAATTGGGATGCGGATTTTTACCGCCTAAAATGGTATGAACTTTTACAATTTCTTTTTGCCATTCAAGTGCCTCTAAATAATGGGTAACCGCTAATAGATTTACTTCTGCAGGAAGTTTCATTTGAGGATGTCCCCAATAACCATTTGCAAAAATGCCTAATTGTCCGCTTTCTACGAATTTGGTTAATCGTTTTTGAACATCAGAAAAATATCCTGGAGAACTTTTTGGCCAGTTAGAAATACTCTGAGCTATTTCAGATGTTTTTTTAGGATCGGCTTTGAGGCAAGAAACTACATCAACCCAATCTAATGCGTGTAAATGATAGAAATGGACTGCGTGGTCGTGCATGTATAAAGCACCTTCCATGATATTTCTAACCATTTCTGCATTTGGAGGAATTTGTATTCCTAAAGCATCTTCAACAGCTCTTACAGAAGTTAAAGCGTGTACTGTAGTGCAAACGCCACAAGTTCTTTGTACAAAAGCCCAAACATCGCGAGGATCTCTTCCTTTTACAATGTTTTCTAATCCGCGCACCATGGTGCTTGAACTGAAAGCGTCAACAATTTTACCGTCTTTTATTTCAGCTTCTATTCTTAAATGACCCTCAATTCTGGTTACAGGGTCAACTACGATTCTATTTGCCATAATTAATAATTTAATACTTTAGATTTTCTTCATTTTTGGTTGCATCCTTAACTCGCTTAGCTAATTCTTTCTTTTTAGAAATGTTTGCAGCAATTGCATGTACAGCAATACCGCCAGCTAAAACCCCAGCTGCAACTTTGCCAATATTATCTGCGGTGCCTTCAATTCCGAATCCAGGAACATTGGTAGCTCTTTCGTAGAAAGGTCCGTTATCCCAGAAATTTTCTTCACTACATCCAATGCATCCATGTCCAGATTGTATAGGAAAACTGACTCCGTTATTCCATTTTATAGTTCCACAAGCATTATAGGTTGATGGTCCTTTGCATCCTAATTTATATAAACAATATCCTTCTTTTGCATTTGCATCATCAAAAGATTGGGCATATAATCCTGCATCAAAATAAGGTCTTCTGTAACAAGTATCATGAACGCGTTTAGCATAAAATGCTTTTGGTCTTCCAAGTCTGTCTAATTCTGGTAAAACTCCAAAAGTAACGACATGAACGATAACGCCGGCCATTACTTCGCCAATTGGAGGGCAGCCAGGAACTCTTATTATTGGTTTATCCTTTATAATTTTATGAATAGGTGTGGCATCAGTTGGATTTGGATGAGCAGCCTGTACACAACCATTTGAAGCACAACTTCCCCAGGCAATAATAGCTTTTGCTCCAGCAGCTGCCTCTTTGAGTGATTCTAAAGCAGATTTACCCGCAATACAACAATAGTTACCATCGGCGCCCATAGGAATTGATCCTTCTACACATAGAATATATTCACCTTTATATTTCTCCATAGTCGCATGTTTAGCAGCCTCAGCTTGTTCGCCAGATGCAGCCATAAGTGTTTGAGTGTAGTCTAAAGAGATTTTGTCTAGGATGATGTCGGCAACTATTGGGTGATTAGATCTTATAAATGACTCACTACAGCAAGTACATTCTTGATAATGTTCCCAAATAACCGGCATACGTGGAGTCGTTTCAAGTGATTTTGCCACTTGTGCTACCATAGAAGTCTCAAGTCCCATATAAGCAGCTATATAGGTAGAAAATTTCATAAAGTCTCTGCGATTGTATCCATTTTTGATGATACTTTCGTAATAGGTTTCTTTTTTTTCCTTAATTGTAGCCATAGTAAATGAATTAATTTTAAAGAACGCTTAGTTAGATGATTTTTAAATAAGAAATAAAGTTAAAATATTTTTTGAATAAATTGCATATACTGCACTAATTTAGAATGAATTAAAATAATAATTAAGATAAATTGGTGTTTTATTAAAAAAAGTGTAATATTAATTACAGATGATTGAAGAATATCAAATCTAATAATTATATTTGAAAACAATAAATTAGTATGCACGAACTATCAATAGCATTAGGAATTGTTAAAATTGCTGAAGAAGAAACTAAAAAAGCTAAAGCTGCTAGAGTTGAGTTAATTGAATTAGAAATAGGTACTTTGGCAGGTGTAGAGTTAGATTCTTTAAACTATGTTTGGGATTCGGCTGTTAAAGAAACGGTTTTAGAATCTGCTGTTAAAGAAATTAAAGTTATAAAAGCTAAAGCTAAATGTTTAGATTGTGATATTTTATTTGATATTGAGCATATATATGACATTTGCCCCAACTGTAAAAGTCATATCAAAGCTATCATTATGGGAAAAGAATTAAGAGTAAAATCATTGATTGTAATTTAAAAAATAAAATTATGTGCGGAACTTGCGGTTGTAGTAACGGAAATAAAATCACTATTTCTAATCTGGAAAACCATCATCATGATCATCACGATCATCATCATCATGACCATCCTCATAGTCATGATTTAGATCATTCACACACACACCATCATTCAACAACTAAAATGACGCTAGAGGTAGAACAAGATATTTTACATCACAACAATATAACAGCAGCTAGAAATCGAGGGTTTTTTGAAGCCAAAAACATTTTTACAATCAATTTGGTCAGTTCGCCTGGATCAGGTAAAACATCGCTTTTAGAAAGAACCATAAGCGATTTAAAAAATGACATTCCATTTTATGTGATTGAAGGAGATCAACAAACCCAAAATGATGCCAATAGAATAAAAGCATTAAACATACCTGTTATACAAATTAACACCGGTAAAGGATGCCATTTAGAAAGTGACATGGTTTATGAAGCTGTAAAAAAATTAGAAATTAAAGATAATTCTTTTTTGATGATTGAAAATGTGGGGAATTTGGTTTGTCCAGCTATGTTTGATTTAGGTGAAAATAAACGAATTGTTATCATCAGCGTTACAGAGGGTGAAGATAAACCACAAAAATATCCAGATATGTTTCATTCTTCTGATGTTTGTATCATTAACAAAACGGATTTATTGCCCTATTTAAAGTTTGATATTGAAAAACTAAAAAGTTATGCTTTACAAGTTAATCATCATCTAAAATTCTTTGAAGTTTCAGCAACAACAGGAGAAGGCATGGAAACATGGTATCAATGGTTAAAGAAAAATTTAGATAAAAAGTTATAAAGTTGAAAGTTAAAAAGTTGAAAAGTTGAAAGTTTGAATTATATAACATTATGAACATTACAACTTTATAAACATTCAAAGGTTAAAAGGTTAAAAAACACCCTTCCATATACAAGATGGAAGATTAAAAATTTAATAAATATAAAAAATCATAAATAAAAATGTGTTTAGCAATTCCAGGAAAATTAATAGCAGTAACAAATCAGTTAGATGAAATATTTCGTGTAGGAAATGTATCTTTTGATGGAGTTATCAAACAAGTGAGTTTAACCTTGGTTCCTGAAGCCAAAATTGGAGATTATGTTATGGTGCATGTTGGGGCAGCTATCAGCATTATTAATGAAGAAGAAGCCGTAAAAACCTTTGACTTACTCAAGCAATTAGGAGAACTTCATGAGTTAGATACAGACGGATAATAACTACAATTAGATTATTAAACAATAATTACCCTCATTTTTATTTAATTTAAAGATATTTCTATCTTTATAAGCAGTTGTTTATACAATTTAAATGTAAATTTTTGTTTTTCTTCATTTTTATTTATCCCAGGATATTTTAATTTTTTGGTCAATAAGAATTAAACTCATCAGCAACATAGAAAAGGTATATCCAAAATCCTCTATGGGTATGCTAATCATTCTCAAACCGGCTATTTCATTTGGATTATACCAAACCACAGGATCTACTGTAAACATGCCGGTTAGAAATCCATTTACCAAAATAAATGGGATTAAAATGATAAAATAGGCGATAAAAAATCTACCTAATAAATGTTTCTTTCTGAAATAGGTATATAATAATATGAGAAATAATACCGAAAAATTAACCACTGTATACAATTTGTCTATATTCAAAATAATTAATAAAAGGGAAACAGTCATAAGTGTAATGGAAAAAACCGGTATAATTGTGCTATTGACTTTCCAGTTTGGTTTAAAATATTGAAGTGAAAAATAAATAAATAAACTGGCATAAGGTATCATCCAGAAAAAGAACCATTCTTCTAATGGCAATCCTAAAAAACCAAAACCTATAAGATAATCTGGGTTAAATCCCCAAACGCCATAAGCGGAAAATATCACATCCCATACAAGGAAAAAAATGGCAGTAGTGCTCAAAGATAACCAAATGGGTTTCCACCATTTTATAAGATTCATTTTGGGATGAAAACTATATAGAAATGGAATAATGATGGTAATAATATTGATGATTAAATAGGAGAATTTCATCGGTTTATATTTTTGTATTTTAATGGTCAGATGGAGTGACCTCAATAAATATTTCGGTTGGTAATATGATTATCTCATGGTTATTTCAAGGTTTTGTTTTAATTATTTTTTTGATAATGCCTCTTTAAAAAATCGGAAAGGAACCCAAAGCATTCCAAAGGATTCACCCTTTTCTTTTGTCAAATATTTGTGGTGTTTTTTATGTCCTCTTTTTAAAGCATTAAAATACCAATTATCAACGCCATCTAACCATTTAAATCTTCTGTGAATCAATACATCATGAACTAAAAAATAGCCGATGCCATAAAAAAGAATCCCTAAAGCAATGAAAAATTTGAAATTTAGCTCAGGATGCACGCCAAAATAAAACAGCAACATACTTGGAAAGGCAAAGATTACAAAAAAAACATCATTGCGTTCAAACCCTTTTATATAATGCCCATTGTGATGATCTTCATGAAAATACCATAAAAAACCGTGCATAACAAACTTATGAGTTAAAATGGTTACTCCTTCCATGAGTATAAATGTTATGATTGTAATTCCTATAAATAATAAAGTTTCCATCCTTATAAAAGTTTTAATTGTTGGATTTTTTCGGGTTCCAGTTTCTCTAATTTCAATAATTGATTTCGCATGTTTGCTTTAATTTCTACTCTTATATTAGGGGTGTTAAAGTGCTTTATAAAAAATTGAAAATCATGCTCCTTTTGATTATTATATCCTAAAAAAGAAGGTAACTGATATTGAAAAACTAACCTAATATATTTTATTTCCAAAGAGTTTGGATTGGATACATTGGCAGCCTCAATTAAGTTTTTTCCCTTTTTAAAATATTTATATTTGTTAGTTGGAAAACTCACAAATTTAGACTTAAACATGTATAATGCTCCCTTATAAGCATTTGCAAGAGCAGACTGGTCTGTATTTAATTGTTCTAACCAATAATCTACTTCACTTTCCTTATCAAAATAAGGAAACGTATTCCGAACCTTATCCAGAGAATTAGCACTTAAATTTAAGCTAAAAAAGAAAACTGAATATAATAAAATGAAGTTAGACATTTGGTGTATTGAAGTATTAAAAATTTAACAAAACTAAGAGAAAGATTGCAGCTTTTTGTATCATAATAAATTGAGTTTTATAGTTGTAAATGAACGTGCCAGCAAGCCAATTTTTACAGAATCTGAAACTCTTATTCGTGTGTTCATAATTTCTTGATAGGGCGTTTTTTTCAATTTTTTAAGTAGTGTTTTGTAATAAACATAAGCCGTATAAACACCAAATTTAGCTTCGAGTGGCAATTTTTTAATTCCAATTAATGCTTGTTCAAAATCGTTTTCTATATCAGCAATAATTTCGTTTTTAGATTCATAATTTAATTCTGATGTGGTTAAATTCGGAAAATAATTTCGATTTAATTCTTCAAAATCGGTTTTAATATCTCTTAAAAAATTTACTTTTTGAAAAGCTGAACCCAATTTTTCGGCATAGGGTTTTAATTCTTGATATTTCTGTTCATTTCCTTCTACAAATACCTTTAAGCACATCAAACCCACAACGTCTGCAGAACCATATATATACTCTTTGTAATCCTCATAGGTATCATATTCACTTTGGGATAAATCTCGTTTCATACTTTGCAAAAAAGATTGCACTAAATGGTCATCAATATTACATGTTTTTACCGTTTGCTGAAATGCATTGAGAACTGGATTCAGACTAATTCCATCTTCCATAGATTGGTAGTAATCTGTTTCAAATTTGTCCAATAAGTATTTTTTGTTAAAACCATGAAATGAATCCACAATTTCATCCGCAAAACGAACAAAACCATAAATATTGTAGATATGGCTTCTAATTTTGGGTGCTAATAATTTTACAGCCATTGAAAAAGAAGTACTGTATTTGTTAGTTACCAATTGTGAAATAGCATAAGATGTTTGGTCGAATAAATTTTTCATTGAGGTAGTTATTAGAATTAGAAAACAAAATTGAATTAAACGTTATAAGCTTGTTCGCGGGCAATAATTTCAGAAACAATTTTCCCAGAAATAATTGCCGGTGGCACACCGGGTCCAGGAACCGTAAGTTGTCCTGTAAAATAGAGGTTTTTAACTTTGTTACTCTTGACTTTTGGTCTTAAAAAAGCGGTTTGAAAAAGTGTGTTTGCTAATCCGTAAGCATTTCCTTTGTATGAATTGTAATCTTTGATAAAATCATTGACAGCGTAGGACTTTTGAAATAGAATATGTTTGCGAACTTCTTGTTGGGTTAATTTCTCCAATCGGGTAATGATCATATCAAAATAATGTTTACGCGTGTTGTCATCATCTTTTAAACCAGGGGCAATAGGAATCAAAAATGTTGCCGCTTCCTTTCCTTCAGGTGCCATAATATCATCTGATTTACTAGGAAAGCTTGCATAAAACAAGGGGTTTTTTGGCCATTCTTTTGTGTCGTAAATTTCTGAAGAATGCTTAACAAAATCTGTATCAAAAAACAAAGTATGATGTAAAACGTTTTTCAACTTTGTATCAAACCCAACATAAAACAGCAATGATGAAGGCGCAAAAGTCTTTTTATCCCAATATTTTTCTGAATACATTCTGAGATTTTCATCCAATAATTTTTCTGTATGGTGATAATCTGCACCACTTACAATAATGTCTGAAGGATAAGTAATGTCATTTGCCACTAATGCTCGGGTTTTTCCATTTTCAACTACAATTTTTTCAACGCATTGGTTTGTTTTATAAGTCACTCCCAATGATTGACCCAGAGTAACCATTGCTTTGGAAACTTCACTCATCCCACCTTTAGGATTCCAGGTTCCCAATCCAAAGTCAGCGTAATTCATAAAATTATAAAAGGCTGGAGTATCGGTTGGTTTAGCCCCTAAAAACAAAACTGGAAATTCTAAAATTTGTTGGAGTTTTGGGTTCTTAAACTGCCTTTTAACTTGTTTACTAATAGAGGTAAAAAATAAGTTTAATTTACTGGCTGTTTTAAAATTGATCAGTTCTAAAGGACTCAAGCCAGGTTTATAAACTAAATCTTTGATAGCAATATTGTAATTATCTTCTGCATTACCAATAAATTTTCTAAGCTTTGCTCCACTGCCTTTTTCAATAGATTCAAAGGTTTGGATAATTTTTTCTAAACTTCCGGCAATATCCACATAGTTCATTTCATCAAAAAACACCCGATAGGCCGGATCTAATCGATGTAATTCATAAAAATCAGAAGGAGATTTATCAAAATCTGCAAAAAAACGTTCAAATATATCGGGCATCCAATACCAAGTTGGCCCCATATCAAATAGAAATCCTTCTTTCTTAAATACTTGAGCTCGTCCTCCTAAATGGACATTTTTTTCAAAAACCGTAACCTTGTGACCCTCTTTTGCTAAATAACAAGCGGTAGCTAATGAGGAAAACCCTGATCCAATAATATTGATTTGTGACATAGTTCTTTCTTATAAACTATGTCAAAATTGCAACTTACTCAAAAATGTTCCTTGTTTTTTTGATAGTTAAATTTAATAGTATCATAGTTTTTGTTTAATAATATTTCATTTTGATTAAACAATATGAAATTTTAAATAGTATTTAACAATTCTTTTATCGTTAGAAAAGGTTTAAAGTTAGCAGCACTTATATAGGGTAAAACGGACTTAGCTTTGCGTCCACTGACCCAACATTCATCCTGTGAATTAGCTAGTAAATCATCTTGAATAGAATGGACAAACTCTTTAATTCCCTCAATGGAAGGAGCAACCGTTAGTTGACTGATAAATACAATAGGATGATACAATTTTTGAAGGACTTTCAAATTGGCAATGGGAATACTTGGTCCGAGGTAAATCGTGTGGTAACCTTTAAGTAATAATTCATATTGAATGTAAAGCAAACCCAAGTTATGTACTTCATTTTCTGGTAAGAACAATACAAATGTTTTGGTGTTATCGATATTTTTTTGTTCAATTTTTTCAATGTTGACATGCAATTTATTTTCAATCAATTGGGAAATAAAATGTTCGTGAGCAGGAATAATAGTTCCAGTTTGCCAGAGCATTCCGATAAAATCCAAAAAAGGAACCAAAATTTCCATAAAAATTTCACGAAAAGAAAGCTGTGCCAACAGTTTATGATAAGTTTGATGGAACAAATTTTGATCAAAGGAGAGCATTGCAACTTTGAATTGGTTTAATGCTTCATGGCAATTGCCATTTTTTAACACTATTTCGTCCACTTTTAATTCCATTTCATGGACAGATAAATTAGCTATTTTTGATATTTTCCAATTATTATTTTGCAAAAAACTGATATTGAGCGCTTTTTTTAAATCATCTATATCGTACAAACGCTCATTATTTCCATGTCTGGTTGGATTGAATATTTGATATCTCTTTTCCCAAATCCTTATATTATGTGCTTTTATTCCTGATAGATTTTCTAAATCAATAATAGAAAAATTATTTTTTATTTTGTTCAATGTTTTTTGTTTTTAGATAAACAAAATTATATCTATTTTTTTAAAATAGACTTATTGAATAGGATTATTCACTAATTTATCTCAAAAATTTGGTGTTAAATTAAAAAATTGATTCCAGAGACGCCTGCAAAAGTATAGTTATAAACAATGTTATCAACAAAGGTATTTTTTCTATCTTTGTGCTCAATTACATGAAAAAAAATTTTTAAATTACTCAATACCAGATTGAATGAAATGCCTTTTGGTATTTCATCTGACCCTTAATAAGCAAATATTATAATAAATGAAACACATTGATTTTTCAAATTCTCCTAGAATAGATCAAGTTGGAGTAGATGATCGAATTGCGAGAATTACTGCAAGAAGTATCAAAAAAGAAGCTAAAATGCAAGGTTTAATGATGACTTTAAGCATGATAGATCTTACCACTTTAGAAGGAGCTGACACTGAAGATAAAGTAAAACAATTGTGCTATAAAGCGCACCACTTACACGATACTATTGATGGATTGCCAACTACTGCAGCTGTTTGTGTATACCCAAATTTTGTAAAATTAGCTGTTAATGAATTGAAAGGAACTGATGTAAAAGTTGCGGCAGTTGCAACTGCTTTTCCAAGTGGTCAATCAAGTTTGGAGGTTAAATTACTAGATACAAAATTAGCTGTAGATAACGGAGCTCATGAAGTAGATATGGTCATCAGTCGCGGTAAATTTCACAGTGGCGAATACAATTTTGTATTTGATGAAATTGCCACCATAAAAGAAGCTTGTAGTAAAGATGTGCGTCTAAAAGTAATTTTAGAAACAGGAGAAATAGGTTCGTTAGATAAAGTTCGTCAAGCAAGCGATATTGCTATGTTTGCCGGAGCTGATTTTATTAAAACATCTACCGGAAAAATTAGTCCGGCTGCAACTTTACCGGTAACATTAGTTATGTTAGAAGCTATCAGAGATTATTATTATGAAACCGGTATTATGATTGGAATGAAACCGGCAGGTGGAATTTCTAATGCCAAATTAGCGCTTCAATATTTATTAATGGTTAAAGAAACCCTTGGTGGTAAATGGTTAAACAATCAATACTTCAGATTTGGAGCCAGTAGTTTAGCTAATGATGTGTTGATGCAAATTGCCAAACAAAAATCAGGAATATACCAATCACAAGATTATTTTTCTAAAGTGTAAATCAATTGATAATTGACAATGGATAATTGACAAGAAAACCACTTATAACTATTGCCTATTGCCTTTTAACTTTATGAACTTTACCAACTTTATAAACTTTAAGAACGAATGAAAAAAAAACATACCATAGATTTTAGCTCCGATTGGAATTTAGTTCCAGCACCAGAAAGTACGGCTACAATCAAATTAAAAGAAAAATACGATTTATACATAAACGGAAAGTTTGTAGCACCAAAATCAGGTGTTTATTTTGACACCATCAACCCGGCTAATGAAGAAGTACTTTGTCAAGTTGCTAGAGCAAATGCAGAAGATATTGACTTTGCAGTGAAATCTGCCAGAAAAGCCTTTAATACAACTTGGTCTAAATTATCAGGAAAAGAGCGAGGAAAATATATGTACCGAATTGCTCGAATTATTCAGGAAAGAGCAAGAGAATTTGCTATAGTTGAATCTTTAGATGGAGGAAAACCAATTCGCGAATCGCGTGATATTGATATTCCTTTAGCAGCAGCACATTTTTTCTATTATGCAGGATGGGCCGATAAATTAGCATACGCATTCCCTAATAGAAAACCAAAAGCTTTAGGAGTTGCGGGTCAAATTATTCCTTGGAATTTCCCATTATTGATGGCTGCCTGGAAAATTGCGCCTGCCATTGCAGCCGGAAATACTGTTGTTATTAAATCGTCAAAATCAACTCCTTTAACATTGCATTTGTTAGCTGAGGTAATTCATGAAGCAGGATTGCCGGCTGGAGTTGTAAATATTATTTCGGGTAATGGAGAAACAGGTTCTTTTATTGTTGAACATCCAGATGTTGATAAAATTGCTTTTACCGGTTCTACAGAAATTGGTAAAGTAATTATGAAAGCCATAACCGGAACTCATAAAAAAGCATCGATGGAGTTAGGCGGAAAAGCAGCCAATATTATTTTTGAAGATGCTCCTTTAGATCAAGCTGTTGAAGGAATTGTTAACGGAATATTCTTCAATCAAGGTCATGTTTGTTGTGCTGGTTCCCGTTTATATGTGCAAGAATCTGTTTTTGATAAAGTTTTACAAAAATTAAAAGATCGTTTACAATCGCTTACCATTGGTGATCCATTGGATAAAAATACCGATATCGGAGCAATTAACTCAAAAGATCAGCTAAAAGACATCAATAAATATATAGAAATTGGTTTGCAAGAAGGCGCGCATATTTATCAACCCGATTGTAAACTTCCATCGAAAGGATTTTGGTGTAAACCGACCTTGTTTACCAATGTTTCACAGTCTAATAGAATTACTCAAGAAGAAATTTTCGGACCAGTTTTAGCCATACAAACATTTAGAACCATTGATGAGGTAATTGAAAAAGCAAATAACTCTCCGTATGGTTTGTCTGCTGGAGTTTGGACCGATAAAGGGTCTAAAATATTTAATATGACAACGAAACTAAAAGCGGGTGTTATTTGGGCTAATACCTTTAATAAATTTGATCCAGCTTCGCCATTTGGAGGTTATAAAGAAAGTGGTTTTGGTAGAGAAGGCGGAGTGCATGGTTTAGCAGAATACTTAAAATTTGATTAAAAATTAAGCTTATGTCAAGAATTGAAGTTTTAAAAACATATAAGATTTTTATTGGAGGTAAATTTCCAAGAACAGAGTCAGGACGATATTATCCGTTAAAACATAACAATAAAATCATAGCAAATATGTGCTTATCATCTGTAAAAGATTTTAGAAACGCAGTGGTTTCGGCTAAAGCAGCTCAAGGATCTTGGGCTGGAAAAACAACCTATAATAGAAGTCAGATTTTGTACAGAATGGCCGAGGTCTTAGAAGGTAGAAAAGCGCAGTTTATTGCTGAATTAGAAACACAAGGAATCGCCCCTAAAAATGCAGTTCAAGAAGTGGAGCTGAGTATTGATCGATTAATTTATTATGCAGGATGGTGTGATAAATACGTTCAAATACACAGTAGTGTGAATCCGGTTTCGGGAAGTTTCTTTAACTTTTCAGTGCCAGAACCTATGGGAGTTGTGGCAGTTGTAGCGCCTGAAAATAGCGGATTATTAGGTTTGGTAACTCAAATTTGCAGCATTATTGCCGGTGGCAATACGTGTGTTGTTCTTGCTTCTGAAAAACTACCATTATGTGCAGTTTCATTTTCAGAAGTTATTGCTACCTCTGATGTTCCTGGTGGGGTTGTGAATATTATTACCGGAAAACAAAACGAATTGATCAATAATTTTGCCTCACATATGAATGTAAATGCTATTTTATATTGTGGTTCGGATAAGAAAGTAATTAAAAATGTTCAAGATTTAGCCATTGAAAATATTAAACGAGTGTTTATTCGTGAAAACAGTGATTATTTTGATGCTAAACATGATAATTTATACTATATTTTTGATTTTCAAGAGACAAAAACTACTTGGCACCCCATAGAACAAATTGGAGGTTCAGGAAGTGGTTATTGATTATCATTTGATAATTGACAATGAATAATTGATAATTAAAAATAAGAAATTAAGTTTTATATAAATTGAGACGCGAGTTTACAACTTGCGTTTTTTATTGCTAATTTTTAGGATAAAATACTTCCAAAAAGTAATTGTTTTTAAATGATATAATTAGATAACATTTTAACTTTCAACTTTAAAACATTACAAACATTAAAATCCTAAAAATCAAAATACCAGTTAAATACATCGGTTCTAAATCCGATATTGAACCAAGTCGTATTGGTTTTATCAAAGGTATTGGTGGGTGTTTCAGGATTGAAATTACG
>JAMPYA010000196.1 GCA_023700885.1 Flavobacteriaceae bacterium | reverse complement strand
TAAATCAACTATAAAAATTCTAAAACACAAAACTTATGAAAACTTTAAAAAAATTTGGACTTGTCTTATTGATAATCATTGCTATTCCACTTATAGCAGCATTATTTATTGCTAAAGAGGTAAACTATGAAAAAACTATTTCAATTAATTCTCCGACAGAAGTTGTATGGGAAAATGTCAATAGTTTAGCTGATTTGGATAAATGGAGTCCTTGGAATGATTATGATCCAAACATGAAAAAAGAAATGACCGGAATTGACGGCACAGTTGGCGCTTCTCAAAGTTGGGAAAGTAATGTAGACGAAGTAGGTAAAGGAAGCCAAACCATTGCTAAAATTGAAGAACCTTTTTTGTTTGAAACTACTTTAAAATTCTATACTCCTTATGAAAGTGAAGCTAAAGCTTATATTAAATTAGTTGAAGAAAATGGTGGCACAAATGTAACTTGGGGTTTTGGCAGCGAAATGCCATATCCATTTAATTTGATGAAACTATTTATGAATATGGAAGAAATGATGGATAAAGATTGGAATAATGGTCTAACTAAATTAAAAACCCTTTGTGAAAATCAAAGTTTGTAACAATTAATATTCGATACTTCCTGCTAATCAAGTTTATAGAAAATTTTAATTAATTACAATATAAAAATGCACTTAAGATATTCTTTAGCAATCTTACTTTTTTTATTAACCTATAATTCTCAAGCACAAACTGGCACACTTAAGGGTCGGGTGTATAATCAAATAAACAATGAAGCAATTCCTTTTGCTACCGTTTATATTGATAGTGTACAAAATGGAGCAATCACTGATGAAAATGGATTTTATCGATTCGATAATTTAAAACCGGGTACTTATACAATTTTTGCCAGTTTCTTAGGTTTTAAAAATGTTGTTATTTTTGATGTTAACGTTTCATCATCTAAACCAAAAACTATTGACATTGCAATGGTTGAAGAAATAGCAAGTTTAGCAGAGGTTGAAATAAAAAATAATCCTTTTAAGAAAAAAGAAGAAAGTCTGATAAGTGTTCAAACCATTAGTGCAGTTGAAATTTTCAGAAATCCGGGAGGAAACAGAGATATTTCTAAAGTAATTCAAATTTTACCAGGGGTAGGTAGCACGCTTTCATTTCGCAATGATATCATTGTAAGAGGGGGAGCACCCAACGAAAATCGCTTTTATTTAGACGGAATTGAAGTACCAAATATTAACCATTTTGCAACACAAGGTTCCTCGGGCGGTCCTGTAGGAATGATTAATGTAAATTTCATAAAAGAAGTAGATTTTTACACAGGTGCTTTTACTGCAAACAGAGGCAATGCTTTAAGCTCTATTTTAGAATTTGAACAAATTAATGGAAATGATGAAAAATTAACAGGCACCGTTATGATTGGGTCAAGTGATATTGGGCTGACTTTGGATGGCCCTATCAATAAAAAATCAACTTTTTTATTTTCTGCAAGACGGTCTTATTTGCAATTTTTATTCAAAGCTTTAAAACTGCCTTTTATACCCACATATAATGATTTTCAGTTTAAGCAATTCATCAAAATTGATGATCGCAATCAAGTTACTATAATCGGATTAGGAGCTATAGATGATTTTGAGTTAAACACTTCGGTTAATTCAAAAGTGAGTGATTCTACTACAATAAAACGCAACAATTATATTTTAGGAAATTTACCTTCTAATAAACAGTGGAACTATACCGTTGGTGCAAAATGGGTGCATTATGCTAATCAAAGTTTTCAGACGTTTGTAATAAGTAGAAATCATTTAAAAAATGAATGGAATAAATATAAAGACAATATTGAACTTGAAAGTAATTTATTGTTGGATTACGCATCTCAAGAAATTGAAAATAAATTTCGGTTTGAAAGTACCCATCGCTTCAACAATTGGAAATGGAACTGGGGAACCGCCTATGAATTTATAACCTATAAAAATGATACCTATCGTTTAAAAGAAATCAATGGAGCGGTTGGAGTTAAAGAGTTTACTTCACAAATAGATTTTAATAAATACGCTGTATTTACCCAATTGAGCAGTAGTTTTGTTAATAATAAACTGTCATTTTCATTTGGAATTCGAACTGATTTTAATGATTATTCAAGTGACATGAATAATCCTACAAAACATTTATCACCTAGATTTTCTGCTTCATATTCAATATCAGATCAGTTAACTGTAAATTTTAATACCGGACGCTATTATCAACTTCCGCCTTATACTGTTTTAGGTTACAGAAATAATTTAAATGAATTAGTCAATAAAATTAACCATGTTACCTACATTTCTTCTGATCATTTAGTTGGCGGATTAGAATACTTGCCTACCAATTATTCAAAAATTAGTATAGAAGGATTTTATAAAAAATATAGTAAGTATCCATTTCTTTTAAATGATAGTATTTCAATGGCAAATTTAGGAGGTGATTTTGGTGTTATTGGAAATGAAGCCGTTATTTCTACTTCAAAAGGCAGAAGTTATGGAATAGAATTATTGATGCAACAGAAGTTGAGTACTTCTATATACGGTATACTTTCATACACATTTGTCAGAAGTGAATTTCAAGATAAAAATGAACGTTATATTCCATCATCATGGGACAATCGGCATTTATTAAATATAACTTTAGGAAAAAAATTAAATAAAAACTGGGAGATTGGATCAAAATTTAAACTTCTAGGAGGCGCGCCTTACACTCCATACCATAAAGAATTAAGTGCTATAAAACCCATTTGGGATATAACACAACAAGGTATTTTTGATTGGAATCGGTTAAATGAGAAAAGAAATCCAATATTTCATAGCTTAGATATTAGAGTAGACAAAAAATGGTATTTCAAAAAATGGTCATTAAATACTTACTTAGATATTCAAAATGTTTACAATAATAAAGTAACTGCTCAGGCCTATCTCGATGTGAAAAAAGATGTGAATGGAAATCCAATGTCAGATTTATCTAAACCAAACTCCTATCTTTTAGAAGAAATTGAGAATCCTGCCGGAACCGTTTTACCCTCTATCGGATTGATGATTGAATTTTAAAATATATTATAAATGTGTTTTTACACTCAACAAACAAAATCAGCTCAAAAAGTTGAAAATCAGTTTAAAGCAACAATTCAACATGCCAAAATGTTTGAGTCTAGCCAAAGAATTAATGAATTTTCATTTCCTAAAACACCCGTAATAACCTATCAAAATCCTAATTTAATTCAGCATTATCAATGGGGATTAATACTGGCTTGGGCAAGTGATATTAATATCCAAAAAAACACTTTAAACGCCAGAATTGAAACATTATATGAAAAACCATCCTTTAAAAATGTTGTAAACAATAGATGTTTAGTAATTGCTGATGGATTTTTTGAATGGCAATGGCTCGATGAAAAAGGTAAAAAGAAACAAGGTTTTTTAATAACATTACCTCGGCACGAATTATTTGCTTTTGCCGATATTTGGTCTGAATGGCTCCATAAAAAAACAGGAGAACTCATAAACTCTTATAGCATAATAACAACAGGAGCAAAGAGTTTAATAGCTGATATTCATAATTCTAAAAAAAGAATGCCCGTAATTTTACCCATTTCAATGGAAAAAAATTGGTTAAATTTAGCCAATTGATTATTTTAAAACTTTATCATTACCACTAATCACTCAAAAAATATAATATAAAATCATGCGCAAAATAAACCAAGAAATTACTGATAAAACAATTATCGAAAACATTTTAAAAACAGCAACTATCTG
>JAMPYA010000024.1 GCA_023700885.1 Flavobacteriaceae bacterium | reverse complement strand
TCAATCAATTTATTAGAATCTTTTGATTCTTTAAAATATACACCTGTCGGATTGGCTTTATCATCTAACTTAAATTTAACTTCAATTTTATCAAAAGTAATAGCACCTTTAGAAATTCTTTGATTGCGAAGAATTTTAGCTAAATCATTTAACTTTAAAATAGCTTCACAAATTTCTATTGATTTTGATTCATTATTTTTTACAATAGTTTTATCAATTCCATTATCAATAATTTGTTGTGCTTGTTCATAAGTAAATCTCTTATCAGAATGAATAACAGTTTTACCAAACCATTGATTTGTTATTTTAGCTTTATTATCAATTTCAAAAATGGCAGAAAAAGTTAATTTATCTTCGTGAGGTCTTAAAGAACAAACTTCATTTGATAAAATTTCTGGTAACATTGGCACTACTCTATCTACTAAATAAACAGATGTAGCTCTTTTGTAAGCTTCTTCATCTAAAACCGTATTTTCTGTCAAATAATGAGTTACATCGGCAATATGAACTCCAACTTCATAATTTCCATTTTCTAGTACTCTGAAAGAAAGAGCATCGTCAAAATCTTTGGCATCTGCAGGATCTATAGTAAAAGTGGTTATATTTCTAATATCATTTCTTGTAGAAATTTCAGTCTGAGTAATTTCTGTACTTAATTGATTAGCTTCATGTTGTACTTCATATGGAAATTCATACGGTAATCCATATTCATATAAAATGGAGTGGATTTCAGTTTCGTGTTCTCCTGGTTTACCAATAACATTAGTAATTTTTCCAAAAGGATTTTTAGAATTAGCAGGCCATTCCAGTAATTCAACAACAACTTTATCACCGTTTTGAGCCTTGTTTAAATCTTTTTTAGCAACAAAAATATCGGCATACATTTTATAATCATCAGGTACTACAAATCCGAAATTATTATTGAGTTGTAAAACCCCAACAAATTCAGTTTTATGACGTTTAATTATTGCTACAACTTCTCCTTCTTGTTTTTTTCCTTTTTTAATATTAAAAACATAAACTTTAACAGTATCTAAATTTAATCCTTTAGTTAAATGGTTAGCAGATATAAATATATCATCATCTAAATCATCACAAATTAAATAGGCATTTCCGTTAGAAGTTACATCTAATTGTCCAACAAAATAATTAGAAGATAAATGAATTTTATACTTTCCTCTTGTAGTTTCATCAATTCTTTTCTTTCCTACTAATTCTTCTAGCTTTTTAATAATTTGATTTTTAGAAGAAGCATCTGTAACACCTATTTTAGCTGCAATTTGCTTATAATTAAAATCTTGTGTTGGATTTTTAGAAAGTATTGATAATATTTCTTTAGATAAATCTTTAATAATATTTCCTTTTTTCTTGAAAATATCTTTCTTTTTATGAGACATATTTTGAATTATTTCATTTTTATAAAAATACGAAGAAATATCGAGCCATCTTATATTATGATATTATGTAAGTGTTAATATCTTATGATACTAACTTCAAATATGTTAAATACTATTTGTAAACTTGTAACAGTATTAAAAATATAGAATATGATTCACACTTATTATATTATAGTTAATCCCACATCTGGAATGGGAAAAGCAAAACGAAATTGGAACAAAATAAATATTTTTCTAGATAAGTATAAAATAGATTATGAATATAAATTTAGCGAGTATAGTAAGCATGAAACTGAATTAGTGAAAGAAGCAATAAGAAAAGGATACCGAAAAATTATAAGTATTGGTGGTGATGGCACTTTATTTAATATTTTAAATGGAGTAATGATACAACAATTTATAAATCCGTTAGATATTGAAATAGGCGTTATTCCAATTGGTACCGGTAATGATTGGACTCGATCTCATTTAATACCTAGAAAATTTGAAAAAGCAATTCAAATTATAAAAGCTGGAAAAACCATTAAACAAGATGTGGGGTATATTGAATTACTCAATGAAAATAAATCAGCATATTTTAACATTTTGGCAGGTTCAGGTTTTGTGGGTCATGTAGTTCATAAAACAAACAAAATTAAAAAAGTTGGTCCCCTTGCTTTTGCATTAGGTACTCTTTTAAGTTTAGCAGGACATAAATTAAATACGCTTAAAATTCATATCAATGACGAAATTATTAATACAAAATCATTGTTAACTATTGTAGGAAATTTAAAATATACTGGTGGAGGAATGCAATTGACCAAAAATCCAAATTCACAAGATGGATTGTTAGATATTACTATTGCTAAACATATTAATAAACCAACGATAATTGGTAATATTATTAATTTATTTAACGGTAAAATAGTGAATCACAGATTAGTTTCAAACTATAAAACCAACAAACTAAAAATTGAAATACAAGATAAAGGAGATTCATTTGTAATTGCAGATGGCGAAATGTTAGGAAAAGGCGGTTATCAAGTAGAATTAATTCCACAAGCAGTTACTTATATAGTTCCTTAAAAAATTTATTATTTATACTTATCAACATATATAATATTATTAAAATATTTATTTTAAAATTAATAAAAAAAATTATGGTTATAATATAGTGTTAATATGTTGAATAAGTTATTTTACTGCTACCTTAAAAGATACACTTATTAATAAATATTAACATTTTTAATGAAGTTATTAGACTATTAAAAGTTTTAAAATCAGCCTTAAAAAGTAGTTATTAACAAAAAATAAAAACTATACCATTTTTTAAATTTTTAATAAGATTATAAGTTTGAAATGTTAATAAACTAGTTAAAATATGTTGAAAAAATTAGTGTAAAAATTAATAAAAAAACTTGCATTATTAAATTTGAATTTTGCTTATTAAAACTATCTCAATAAAGCAAAAAAACTTATGTTTTTTAAATAATAATTTATTAACATTTCAACAATTTTATAATAACACTAATAATCAACAAATTAAATAAAAGCAATTAACAACCTATATTTTTTTTGTTAATAACATGATTATGTACCTTTGTTAACTATATTTTTAAAGTCATTATATGAAATAGCTATGTTTGCTAAAACACGAATACGAATGAAAATATTCATCAAACTGGCGTATTCCATATGACAAATAAAAAACAAATAAATATTCACATATGAAAATAGCAATTGGTAATGATCATGCTGGAACAGCATATAAATTTGAAATAAAAAAGTATTTAGAATCCAAAGGTTATGAGGTTTTAAATTTCGGAACAGATAACAATGAAAGTATGGATTATCCAGACACAATTCATCTAGTTGCTAATTCAGTTGAATCTCAAGAGACTAATTTTGGAATTATTTTATGTGGTAGCGGTAATGGTGCTAATATGACTGCTAATCATCATCAAAAAATTAGAGCAGCACTTTGTTGGAATGAAGAAATTGTTTCATTAGCACGTCAACACAATGATGCTAATATTTTAAGTATTCCGGCAAGATTTGTTACTTTAGACCAAGCGTTGAAATTTGTAGAAATATTTTTAACAACAGCTTTTGAAGGTGGAAGACATCAAACTAGAATTGATAAAATTCCTTTAAAATAATCCTTAATATGGGAGTAAATCACCATCACAACACAACAGTTTCTGGAAAAAATTTACTTTTTTCAATCATTTTAAATCTTATAATAACTCTTTCTCAATTTTTTGGAGGTTTAATTTCCGGAAGTTTAGCATTAATTTCAGATGCAATTCATAATTTTTCTGATGTTATTTCATTAATAGTTAGTTATATAGCTAATATTTTAGCTAAAAAAAAGACACAAACCATTCGTAAAACATTTGGTTATAAAAGAGCAGAAATAATTGCCGCTTTTTTTAATGCTTCAACTTTAATTGTAATTGCATTTTTTTTAGGATATGAAGCTATTAAACGATTTTTTACACCAGTTGAAATTGAATCCAATTTAGTTATTGGACTTGCTCTTTTAGGAATTTTTGTTAACGGATTTAGTGTTTTACTTCTTAAAAAAGACGCAGAACACAACCTAAATATGAAATCAGCATATATCCATCTAATGGCTGATATGTTAACTTCTGTAGCCGTTTTAGTCGGTGGATTATTGATGAAATTTTATCAAATTTATTGGATCGATAGCGTTTTAACGCTTATCATTTCTATCTATTTAATTAAAATGAGTTGGGAAATATTTATAGATTCCTTACAAATTTTAATGCTATTTGCTCCAAAAAATATTGTAGTTGAAAATGTGGTAGAAGAATTATGTAAAATTGAAACTGTTAAAAATATTCATCACGTACACATTTGGCAATTAAATGATCAAGATTCTTATTTTGAAGCACATATAGAGTTTGTAAAAGACTTAAAATTATCAGATTTTGATGTTATTTGTAAACAAATAGAAGTTATATTACACGATAAATTCCATATAAATCACTGTAATTTACAGCCAGAATTTATTAGAGAAGATTTAAAAGAACTCATTATACAAGATTAACTTATGAATTGGATTCTTAAAAATTTTGACTCGCTTACACGTGAAGAATTATATGAAATACTTCGCCTTCGTTCTGAAATATTTGTGGTAGAACAAAATTGTGTATTTCAAGATATAGATAAAAAGGATTTTTGTGCTCTTCACCTTTTTTTAAAAGATGAAAAAACTAATAAAATTATTGCATACGCTCGCTTATTTCAACCAGGCGATTATTATTTACAAGCATCTATAGGTAGAGTTGCTGTTAAATTAGCATATCGTAGAGAAGGTTTTGGACATCATTTAATGGCTAAAGCTATTGAAGAAATTGAAAAAAATTTTCACACAAAACCCATTAAAATTGGTGCACAACTTTATTTAAAAGATTTTTATGAATTACACGGGTTTCAACAAATTGATGAAGAATATATAGAAGATGGTATTCCGCATATTCATATGTTAAGAAAATAATATAACAAATTATTAAAACAAAAAATTACGTATTTTAGCGAATCAAATAATTATTTATACTCAGAATTATGGCCATAGACAAAGAAAAAGAAGCAAAATTAAAAGCACTTCAACTGACCTTAGATAAATTAGATAAATCTTACGGAAAAGGAGCGGTAATGAGATTAGGAGATTCAGCTATAGTTGAAGTTGAAGCTATTTCATCAGGTTCTTTAGGATTAGATATTGCTTTAGGTGTTGGTGGTTATCCTAGAGGAAGAGTGATTGAAATATACGGCCCGGAATCATCTGGTAAAACCACTTTAACTCTTCATGCTATTGCAGAAGCACAAAAAAATGGTGGAATTGCAGCCTTTATTGATGCTGAACATGCATTTGATCGATTTTATGCCCAAAAATTAGGAATAGATGTTGATAACTTAATTATTTCTCAACCAGATAATGGAGAACAAGCGTTGGAAATAACAGAAAATTTAATTCGATCCGGAGCAATTGATATTGTAGTAATTGACTCAGTTGCTGCTCTTACACCTAAAAGTGAAATTGAAGGTGAAATGGGCGATTCTAAGATGGGATTACACGCTCGTTTAATGTCACAAGCTTTGAGAAAGTTAACAGCAACCATCAGTAAAACAAATTGTACAGTAATATTTATCAACCAATTACGTGAAAAAATTGGTGTAATGTTTGGAAATCCAGAAACAACTACCGGAGGTAATGCACTTAAATTTTATGCTTCCGTAAGATTAGATATCCGTAAAAAATCTCAGATAAAAGATGGCGAAAAAATCATTGGAACAGGCACGAAAGTGAAAGTTGTTAAAAACAAAGTGGCTCCACCATTTATGACTGCCGAATTTGATATTATGTACGGAGAAGGAATTTCTAAAATTGGAGAAATTGTTGATTTAGGCGTTGAGTACGAAATCGTTAAAAAAAGTGGTTCTTGGTTTAGCTACGGAGAAACAAAATTAGGACAAGGACGTGATGCCGTAAAAGGATTATTGAAAGATAATCCGGAACTAGCTAAAGAAATTGAAACAAAAATTATTGAACATATCAAAAATAATTAATAAAAAAAGGAGCATTTTGGCTCCTTTTTTATTTCCCTGTACTACCAAAACCTCCACTACCACGAGATGTTTCATCTAAAACATCAACTTCTAACCAATTTGTTTGTTCGTGTTTAGCAATGACCATTTGGGCAATTCTTTCCCCATCATTGATGGTAAAATCATCTTTAGAAAGGTTGATTAAAATCACACCTATTTCACCACGATAATCAGCATCTACAGTTCCCGGACTATTTAAAACAGTAATTCCGAATTTTGCTGCGAGTCCGCTGCGCGGACGAACTTGTGCTTCAAATCCAACGGGCAAAGAAATATACAAACCAGTTTTAACAATTACTCGGTCTAAGGATTTTAATATAATTGGCTCATCAATATTGGCACGTAAATCCATTCCTGCTGAGGCAATTGTTTCATAATTTGGCAAGTCGTGTTTAGATCTATTTACAATTTGAACGTTCATTTTTTATTTATTTTTTTAAACATTAACTTTAATTGAGCTTGTTCATTCCAGAAAATATATCCACCAAATAAAAGCATCATTACAATTGAAACTAATATTTGATCTCTAAAATAAAGAAAAGAAATGGCAGAAAGAACCACAGAAATAACAATATAGTTCAATATTTTCTTGATATCATATGTTACCGGATAATATTTTTTACCATAAAAATAGGAAGCGATAACCATACTTCCATACGCTAATAAAGTAGCCCAAGCTGACGCCATATAACCAATAATAGGAATAAAAACAAGATTAACAACAATAGTTACAACGGCAGCTAACAATGAAAAATACATTGAAAAACGAGTTTTATCGGTTAATTTATACCATACAGAAAGGTTATGATAAATTCCTAGAAACAAATTAGCCAATAAAATAATTGGAACAATAGCTAGAGCACTCCAATAATTTTCATTGATAAAATGTTTTAGAATATCAATAAAAACAATAATTCCGAGTAGTGCAAAAGATCCAATTATAGTAAAATATTTTAAAATTTGAGCATAAATTTCTTTGGCATTTTCTTTAGATGATTGATTAAAGAAAAAAGGCTCTGCTCCTAGTTTAAATGCCATTATATATAAATTCATGAAAATGGCGAGTTTATACACCGCAGAATAAATACCCATCGCCTCTTTATCCATCATTTTACCAATGAGATATTTATCTAAATTTTCATTCATAACATAGGCAATTCCTGCAATTAAAATGGGCCATCCATAGTTCAACATTTTTTTCAATAAAACCAAATCAAAAGAAATTTTAAACTTTAATAAATACGGCACTAACAATAAAAATGAAATGGTGCTTCCTACTAAATTTGCGATGAAAATGTAATTTACTTTTGGAGTTAAGTCATAATTATTTTGAATAATCTCTGGAAGTTTAACCCCTTGCTCTAAATAAATTGGAATATACTTTAAGCACAATAAATTGATAATTACAATTACAAAAACATTAACCAATTTAATAGTTGCGTAAGAAATAGATTTTTGAGTAGCTCTTAAATAAGCAAAAGGAACAATAGATAACGTATCAATTGCAAGTATGGCAATAAGTAATTTTAAACGCAACGGATTTTCTTCGAAATCAAAAATATTGATGAAGAAATCACTAAATGAATAAGCTAAAATTACAAAAACAATGGTCGTAATTGTAATGCTGATGAAACTAGTTGAAACTATAGCATCTTTTTTACTTTCTTTATTATAGAATCTAAAAAAGGAAGTTTCCATTCCGTAAGTCAATATAACAGCCAATAATCCTGCCCAAATATAAAAGTTAGTATTGTCAGCATAACTACTTGCTGGTAGTGCATCGGTATGGATTTTAACTAGTAAAAAATTGATAACTCTCGGTAAAACTGTTGCTAAACCGTAAATTAAAGTGTCTTTTAAAAAGTGTTTAATTGTGCTCAATCGTAAAGTTTAATGAAACAAATATAAATAATTGAATATTGTTTAGACGTTCTTTTTAATAGAAATCAAAGCGCTTCAATTTTTAAAATACTTACTTTTGTAGTTTAAAACTTTAAAAAATGAATAATTCTATAAAAATAGCTGTTTTTGGTGGTGGAAGTTGGGCAACAGCAATTGTTAAAATGCTTTCAGAAAATTTAGAAGAAGTTGGTTGGTATATGCGTAGTACCTACGCAATTGAGTATATTAAAAGAAATAAACACAATCCGAATTATATCAGTTCAATCGAATTTAATCCGAAACAACTTTTTTTAAACGATGACATTAATGAAATTGTAAAATATGCTGATTATTTGATTTTTGCGATTCCTTCTGCTTTTTTAAAAGATGAATTAGATAAGATTACAGAATCATTAGAAGGAAAAGTTATTTTTTCGGCCATTAAAGGAATTGTTCCTGAAAGCGGAATGATAGTTGGCGATCATTTTCATAAAATGTTGAAAGTTCCATTTGAAAATATTGGAGTTATTACAGGTCCTTGTCATGCAGAAGAAGTTGCTCTAGAAAGATTATCTTATTTAACTTTAGCTTCTTTGGATGAAGAAAAATCAGAAATATTAAAAAAATATTTAGAAAGTGATTATATCAAAATTAAAATTACCGACGATATTTTTGGTACAGAATACGCCGCCGTTTTAAAAAACATCTATGCAATTGCTGCCGGTATTGCACATGGTTTAGGGTATGGCGATAACTTTCAATCGGTTTTGATGTCTAATTCAATTCGTGAGATGAAGCGCTACATTAAAAAAGTACATAAAATGAAGCGCAATATTAATGATTCAGCTTATTTAGGCGATTTGTTGGTAACGGGTTATTCCATTTTTAGTAGAAACAGAATGTTTGGCAATATGATAGGTAAAGGATATACCGTAAAGTCTGCTATGATGGAAATGAGTATGGTTGCCGAAGGTTATTATGCTGCTAAATGTGCTTTTATCATCAACGAAAAAAATAAAGCAAAAACACCTATTTTAGATACAATTTACAGAATTCTCTATGAAGGGAAAGATCCTAAAAACGAATTTAAAGAATTAACAAATTTGTTGGATTAGTGATTTTTTAGGAAATAGAAATTAGCGAAAAGCGATTAGGAAATTGACTTGAATTATCAAAAAGTATTACATGATGCTTTAAAAAAAACATTTATCCAACTATAATTCCCTTTTTATTTAAAAAAGGAATCATTTCAATAGTTGTTTCTGAAGCGGTATTTTTAGGAAACAAATAAGTTTTATCAAACAGTTTGTTATTAGAAAAAAAAGTAACAGAAAATTCATTGTTTAATTGTAATACCTCTTCTGGTATCATTTCAATTAATGCATATGATTTTGCCGGCAATTTTTCAATGGTTTTTCGCATGACGGCTGTCGATTTTTGCTCATCAAATCCTTTAGAGACAATCATCACCATTTCTAACGAATTATTTTGTTGATTAATTATATAAGCATTCCAATCAAAGCATTTATACACCTCATTATATTCATGAACAATTGCCATAAACACATCAACAACTTGAGGTATTTTAATATCTTTTTTCAATTAATTTTGAAGTTTCTTTTGTTTAAGGTTTAAGGTTTAAAGTTTACATAATTGGCATAATTTTTAACAGCCAACAGCTAATAGCCAACAGCCAACAAAACCTACCTAACCGATTTAAACTGTTCTAAAAATCGAACATCATTCTCATAAAACATTCGAATATCCGGAATTTGATATAATAACATTGCTATACGCTCAATTCCCATTCCGAAAGCAAATCCGCTATATTTTGTTGGATCTATATTAACATTTTTCAATACGTTTGGATCTACCATTCCACAGCCCATTATTTCTAACCAACCGGTTCCTTTGGTAATTTTATAATCAACTTCAGTTTCCAATCCCCAATAAATATCTACTTCAGCACTTGGCTCTGTAAAAGGAAAATAAGAAGGTCTTAATCTAATTTTTGATTTTCCGAACATTTCTTTAGTAAAGTAAAGAAGCGTTTGTTTTAAATCGGCAAAAGAAACATTAGTGTCAATGTATAAACCTTCTACTTGATGAAAAATACAATGAGAACGTGCAGAAATATCTTCATTTCTGAATACTCTACCCGGAGAAACCGTTCTAATTGGAGGTTGATGACTTTCCATATAGCGCATTTGTACAGATGAGGTATGGGTACGCAATAACATATCCGGATTTGTTTGCAAGAAAAAAGTGTCTTGCATATCTCGTGCCGGATGATATTCTGGCAAATTTAATCCTGTAAAATTATGCCAATCATCTTCCATTTCCGGACCTTCAGAAACTGTAAATCCGATACGAGAAAAAATATCAACTATTTGGTTTTTAACTAATGATATTGGATGTCTATTCCCTAATTCAATTGGTTCAGCTGGACGGGTTAAATCACCATATTTAGTTTCGAAACCTTTAGAATTTTCAATAGCTTCTTTTAAAGCAGTTACTTTATCTTGAGCAGCATTTTTTAAAGTATTGATATAATGTCCAAATTCTTTTCGTTCATCTGCCGGAACATTTTTAAACGCTGCAAACAAATCATTTAAAATTCCTTTTTTCCCTAGAAATTTAATTCTAAATGATTCAATTTCATCCAAATTTGCAGACTGAAATTGCGCTACTTCTCCAATCAGTTCTTTTATTTTATCTAACATTTTTTAAAATAAATTAGGTTGCAAATTTAGGAAAAGATACGTTTCTATTTATTTTTTTGTAAAATAGTTTTATTTTAAGCAAATAAATGGTCTGATATTAAATTTAATATAGATTGATGCTGTTATAGAAAATATAAATTAGGATCACTAATCTCTTGAAGAAATTATAGTATTTTTATAAAGTATTACACGACAATAAAACAAAATTTATGTTAATAAATCCACTTCCAGATCTTAGAACTTACGAGTTTCAAGAATTTGAATTTAAGCAATTAATGCAAAATAGAATATATAATGTATTAATTGTTTGCTCTAATTACGACTATTTTATGTTAGAAGAAGATGGACGTATAGATGAGCAAATTTTTAATGAATATATGGCATTAAATCTTTTGCATCCACCAAGTTTTTTGCATTCAAACACACCTAAAAAAGCATTACAAATGCTTGCTTCTGAGAAAATAGATTTAGTTATTGTTTGGTTAGATGCAGGAAATGTAACCTCGTTTGAAACATCAAAACTAATTAGAGAAAAATTCCCTCAAGTTCCAATTGCGGCTTTAAGTCATTATTCATCTGAACTAAGCAAGAGAATTGAAAAAGAAGATACGAGCTCTATTGATTATCTTTTTCACTGGAATGGCAATGTTGATATTTTCTTTGCAATTATCAAATTGGTAGAAGACAAAATGAATGCCGAAAGAGATATCGAGCAAATTGGAGTAAAAGCTATTTTATTGGTTGAAGATTCTATGCGGTTTTATTCAAGATATTTACCGCTTATCTATAAAATCATTTTAAAACAGACGCGTTCATTTATGTCTGAAGGATTAAATGAACACAGAAGAACCTTGTTGATGAGAGGAAGACCTAAAATTTTAATGGCCACTACTTATGAAGAAGGAATTGAATTATTTAAAAAATATGAAAGCAATTTGCTTGGAGTAATTTCAGATGTAAGTTATTTTAAAGGGGGCATAAAAGACCCAGCTGCTGGATTCCGATTATTAGAGCATGTTAGAAAAAACAATAGGTATTTTCCGGTTTTGATTCAATCATCAGAGATGAAAAATGAAGCAAAAGCCAAAGAATTAAAAGCCATGTTTCTCTATAAACATTCTGAAACTTTAGGATTGGATATTAAGAAATATATCACAAAAGATTTTTCTTTCGGCGATTTTGAATTTTGGGATCCAGCGCAAATGAAAGTTGTAGCAGTAGCAAAAGATTTAAAAAGTTTCCAAAAAGCACTCGGAATCGTAACTATAGAATCTATTGTATATCATGCTAAAAGAAACGAGTTTTCAAAATGGTTGCAATCAAGAGCTCTTTTTCCTTTAGCAGATTTATTTGCTCCAATAGAGTATGAAGCATTTACAGAAGAAGATCAGATAAGAGAATTTTTAATAAAATCAGTTAGAGCCTTTAGATTGTTTATATCTAGAGGTGTAATTGTTAAATTTGATAAAACTAAATACGATGAATATTTAGGTTTTTCAAGAATTGGAGAAGGAGCATTAGGAGGTAAAGGACGTGGATTGGCTTTTATTAATTCATTTCTTAAAAGACATAAATTTTTCAATAAATTTAAAGATGTAACAATTTCAATTCCAAGAACGGTTGTTTTAAGTACAGAAGTATTTGAGGAATATATGGAAAAGCATGAGCTTTTTCAATTTGTAGCAGAAGACCATGAAGATGATGTTATTTTAGAAAAATTTATTTCAAAACCATTGCCTAATTGGGCTTTAGAAGATGTGAAGGCTTTTTTGGCTACTACAAAAATGCCTATTGCAATTCGTTCTTCAAGTGTTTTAGAAGATTCACATTATCAGCCTTTTGCAGGTGTATTTGCAACTTATATGGTTCCAAATACTGATCAAGACAAAATGTTTGAAATGGTTGTTAATGCAATAAAATCTGTTATAGCATCAGCTTATTTTAAAAATAGTAAAGCTTATATAAAAGCCATTTCACATTCTATTGAAGAAGATAAAATGGCTGTAATTTTACAAGAAGTTGTAGGAAAACAGTATGAAGATGTGTATTATCCTAATATTTCTGGTGTTGCACGATCTATAAATTTTTATCCAATTGGTAATGAAAAACCACATGAAGGAATAGCAAATATTGCCTTAGGTTTGGGAGAAATTGTAGTTTCCGGCGAACAAACACTACAGTTTTCACCTTACCACCCCAATAATATTTTGCAACTTTCATCACCTAGTTCTACCCAAAGAGACACACAAAAATTCTTTTATGGCTTAGAGATGGATCCCAATAAATACCACGTATCTACAAGCGAGGCGGTTAATAAAAGAAAAATTAGTATTAGGCAAGCTAAAAATCATGATTCTTTAAAATTTGTTGCGTCAACTTATGATTTACAAAATAATATCATCAGACCAGGCATTTTACATGATGGTTTTAGGGTAATCACTTTTGATAATATTTTGAAATACGACACTTTTCCATTAGCAGAAATTCTAAAAGATTTGTTGAGAGTTTCACAAAGGGAAATGCAAAATCCTGTTGAAATTGAATTTGCTGTAAAATTAGATGTGCCTCCTGGGGAACCTAGAACATTTAATTTTTTACAAATAAGACCTATTGTTGAAACCAATGATGCATCCAATTATTTACCTGATGATTTTAATCAGGAAGAAACAATAATTTATTCAGAATCAGCACTTGGAAACGGGAAGTTTGAACATATTACAGATTTTGTATATGTTAAACCAGAAACGTTTAACTCATCAAATACAATTGAAATTGCACACGCGGTTGAAAAAATTAACAAGAATTTTGATGAAGAAGGAAAGCAATATATTTTAGTTGGACCAGGAAGATGGGGTTCTAGTGATCGTTGGTTGGGGATTCCTGTTAAATGGTCTCAAATTTCATCAGCAAAAGTAATAGTAGAATCAGGTTTAGATGAGTTTAGAATTGACCCAAGTCAGGGCACCCATTTTTTCCAAAATTTAACATCTTTTAAAGTGGGATATTTAACTATAAATCCTTTTATAAATGAGGGTTTTTATGACATTAAATATTTAAATAAACAAGAAGCAGTTTATGAAGATGAATATTTAAGACACATCAAATTTAAGGAGCCTTTAACTATTGTAATAGAAGGAAAAACCAATAGAGCTGCTATTTTTAAAGAAGGATTTGTTCTTAATAAATATTCTGATGAAGAAATCGATGAATTACCTCCTGCGGGATTTATGTAATTAATGTAGCATTTCAAAATCAAAACCAAAAAATGTTTGTAAAATCGCATTATATTATTAATTATATAAACATTTAACAAAAACATTGATAATAATATAAATAGAACAGTCATCATTTAAGGCTTAATACAAAATCTTCATTAAAATAATAAAATACGAAAACGTTTTCTGAAAATAATTTATTAAATTTGCTCAAAAAATTTATTACATTAATAAATAGAGATTTAAATACAAATAATTAAAAAACATTTAACAAATAAAGATTATGAATGTTAAAGAAATAATGAACAATCTTGAGGCTAAACACCCTGGAGAAAAAGAATACTTACAAGCGGTTCATGAAGTATTAGAATCGGTTGAAACTATTTACAATCAAAACCCTCAATACGAAGCTGCTAAAATTATAGAAAGAATAGTTGAGCCAGATCGTATTTTAACCTTTAAAGTAACTTGGGTTGATGACAATGGAAACACACAAGTTAACTTAGGTTACAGAATTCAATTTAATGGTGCTATTGGACCATACAAAGGAGGATTGCGTTTTCACCCATCTGTAAATTTATCAATACTGAAATTCTTAGGATTTGAGCAAATTTTCAAAAATGCTTTAACTACACTTCCAATGGGTGGTGGTAAAGGAGGTTCAGATTTTGATCCAAAAGGAAAATCAGATAAAGAAATCATGCGTTTCTGTCAGGCATTTATGTTAGAGTTATGGTCATTAATTGGCCCAGAAACAGACGTTCCTGCTGGTGATATCGGAGTTGGAGGAAGAGAAATCGGATTCTTATTCGGAATGTACAAAAAATTAGCAAAAGAACACACAGGTGTTTTAACTGGAAAAGGTTTAAACTGGGGTGGTTCATTAGTACGTCCAGAAGCTACAGGTTTTGGTAATGTATATTTTGCTCAAGAAATGCTTGCCACTAAAGGCGATACTTTAAAAGGAAAAACAGTAGCTATTTCAGGTTTTGGAAATGTTGCTTGGGGTGCTGCTTTAAAAGCAACTGAATTAGGTGCTAAAGTAGTAACTATTTCTGGTCCTGACGGATACATTTTTGATCCAAACGGAATGGATGATGAAAAAATTGAATACATGTTAGAGTTAAGAGCTACTAACAATGATATCGTTTCTCCTTATGCTAATGAATTTCCAGGATCAACATTTTTTGCTGGTAAAAAACCATGGGAACAAAAAGTTGATATCGCTTTACCTTGTGCTACTCAAAACGAATTAAATGGTGAAGACGCTAAAAAATTAGTTGCTAATGGATGTATTTTAGTTGGAGAAGGCGCTAATATGCCATCTACTGAAGAGGCTATTAAAGTATTCCACGATAATAAAATTTTATTCTCGCCAGGAAAAGCTTCTAATGCTGGTGGAGTTGCCACTTCTGGATTAGAAATGACTCAAAACTCAAATAAATTAAATTGGACTCGTGAAGAAGTTGATGCTAAATTACATCAAATTATGAAAGATATTCATGCTGCCTGCGTTAAATACGGAACAGGAGCAGACGGATATGTTGATTATGTAAAAGGTGCAAATATTGCCGGTTTCTTAAAAGTAGCCGATGCTATGTTAGATCAAGGAATTATCTAATATTAAGATATATACCATAATTAAAATGCCACGCAAAGCGTGGCATTTTTTATTGAGGTTGATAATATTTTCCTTGCCAACTATCTTTTTCTTCCAATCGTTTTTCAACTTTTGCAACCAGTTCAAAATTCTTTAATCCGCCCCAGTATGGAGCAATTAATAAATCTGTAGGTGACTGACTTGAAAATCGTTCAATGACAATATCAGGACTTAATAATCCAACAAAATCAGTGATAAATTCTAAATAATCTTCTAATCCAAACAAGTTAAACATTTCGGGTTTGTTTTTATACTGAAACGCCATCAATGTATTTTTGATTATTTGAAGTTGATGTAATTTTAATGAGTTGATTGGAAGTTTAGACAGTTCAACCGCATGATTTAACATTTCTTCTCTACTTTCTCCTGGTAAACCTAAAATCATATGCGCGCCCAAATGCAAACCTCTGTTATTAGCTAATTCATAGGCCGCTTTAGTTTCTTCAAAAGTATGACACCGATTCACAATTTCTAAAGTACGATTAAGTGTACTTTCTACTCCAAATTCTAATGAAACATAGTGAGTTTTAGCAATTTCTTCTAAAATTGATACAATTTCTTCATTGATACAATCAGGTCGAGTTCCAATAACTAATCCGATTACACCAGGATATTCTACAGCCTCAGTATACATTTTTCTTAATAAAGAAAGATCGGCATAGGTATTTGTATAAGCCTGAAAGTATGCTAAATACTGTTGTGCTTTATATTTTGATGCAAAAAATGAAACACCTTCTTCTAACTGTTGATGAATTGATTTTTCTGGTTCACAATAATCTGGATTAAAACTATTATTGTTACAATAAGTACAACCACCAACTCCTTTAGAACCATCGCGATTAGGACAGGTAAATCCGGTATCTAAGGATATTTTTTGAACTCTTTCTGTAAATTTATTTTTAAGAAAAGAGCTGTAATCGTTGTATCTTTTTTGAGGTGCTATCATAATTTTGTTAAATTGATGCAAAAGTACTAATTATTAAATGATTGATTTTCTGCAAGTGTATCAGAAAAAACTATTTACTAAATTAGTCTTATCAATTAAAACATATTATTGATACATTTGTTGAGGTTAAAAATTAAAAATGAAAAAATATTTTCTGAGATTAAAAAATTGGATTGTAAAAATTGCCATCAGTTTTGTGGTAATATCGGTAGCTTCTGTTATTTTATTTCGATGGATTCCAGTCCATTATACTCCACTAATGGTAATCAGAAGTATTGAACAATTGGTTGATGGAGAAAAAGCAGTATTATCGCATCAATGGGTTTCTTTAGATAAAATTTCTAATAATCTAGCCAAAGCGGTTATTGTAAGTGAAGATCAAAAATTTATTCAGCATTTTGGATTTGATTTTGAAGCTATCGAAAAAGCTTTTGAAGGAAACCAAAAAGGAAGAAAAATAAAAGGCGGAAGCACCATTACACAGCAAACGGCAAAAAATGTTTTTCTTTGGCCACAACGCAGTTATATCAGAAAGGGATTTGAGATGTATTTTACTTTTTTAATTGAAGTGTTTTGGAGTAAACAACGCATTTTAGAAGTGTATTTAAATAGTATAGAAATGGGTAACGGAATTTATGGCGCCGAAGCCGCAGCTCAACATTGGTTCAGAAAACCCGCTGCTAAATTAACAAAATACGAAGCTGCTTCTATTGCAGCCATTCTACCAAATCCAAGAAAATATAAAGCTAAAGGATCTTCTAATTATGTAGAAAGAAGAAAGAATTGGATAGTCCGTCAGATGGGTTATTTTGGACCGTTGAAATTTGAGTAAGACATTAACAAAATCAAAAAAGCCACTTAAAAATTAAAGTGGCTTTTTTAGATATTATAAGAAGTAGTTATTTTTTAAGAGACAATTTCTTAACTCCCATATTATAAAGCGTAAAAGCAAACATATCAGCAGCTTGTTCAATAGTTTTAGAAACTGGTGTTCCCGCCCCATGACCAGCATTGGTTTCAATTCTGATAAGTACCGGATTTTTACCTGTTTGTTTGGCTTGTAATTCTGCAGCAAATTTAAAAGAGTGCGCAGGAACTACACGGTCATCATGATCGGCCGTTGTAATTAATGTTGCCGGATATTCAATGCCTTCTATAACATTATGCAGTGGAGAATAACCTTTTAAGTATTCAAACATTTCTTTACTTTGTTCAGATGTTCCATAATCATAAGCCCAACCAGCACCAGCTGTAAAGGTGTGATAGCGCAACATATCTAAAACTCCAACAGCAGGCAAGGCAACTTTAGCTAATTCAGGACGTTGTGTCATAACTGCACCCACTAACAATCCTCCATTAGAACCTCCACGTAATGCTAAGTAATTTGATGAAGTATATTTTTCTTGTATTAAATATTCAGCTGCAGCTATGAAATCGTCAAAAACATTTTGTTTCTTCATTTGAGTCCCTGCATCATGCCATACTTTTCCATACTCTCCTCCCCCGCGTATATTAGGAACAGCATATATTCCACCATTTTCTAACCATACTGCATTAGCAATACTAAAAGAAGGAGTTAAACTAATGTTGAAACCACCATACCCATAAAGCAGCGTTGGATTTTCACCATTGAGTTTTAATCCCTTTTTATGAGTGATAATCATCGGAATTTTTGTACCATCTTTTGAGGTATAAAATACTTGTTTTGATTCATAATCATCTGGATTAAAATCAATTGTAGGTTTAATATAAACTACTGACACACCATCTTTTGGATTTAATTTGTAACTAGTTCCGGCTACAAT